>NZ_MJXO01000042.1:0-36368 GCF_001762835.1 Campylobacter sp. BCW_6466 | reverse complement strand
AAAAAATCTCCATTTTTATAAAATATATCTTTATATAAAGGATTTAAAGAGTGTAAAATCACTCCATCATCTTGTTTTAAAACTTGTTTTATAAAAAGTCCATCTCTAGCATTAATCACACAAATGCTTTTATTTTTAAAAGCCTTATTCCTATCTATTGCACAAATTGAACCATCTTTTATAAGTGGTTCCATACTCTCTCCATAACAAATGATAAACTCACATTCTTTACTTCCAAAAAAGTTTAAAACCTTTTCATCGATGATTAAATCAGAGCTATCAATCAAATCATTTATACCACCTCCACCTAAACTTGCATTTGTTTTATAAAGCTTTAAAATTTTATATTTATTCTCACATTCTAATTGATCTTTTGGGGAACTTCCATAGAAGAAATAATTAATGCTTATATTCCTCTCATTTAAAAAGTTTAGGATTTGTGGATAAGGAATGGAGTTTCTAAATTTCATAGAATTAAAAGTATCAGGATGGATGCCTAATTCTTTAGCTATATCTTTGGTTTTTAAATCTCTTTTGCCTTCACTTGCAAGTATATCTTTTAATTTTTCAATCACTTCTTGCATTTGCATTTTAATTCCTTTGATTTTAATTTCAAAGAATTTAAACATAAAATTTCAAAAAGCAATTAAAAACTTTTGATTTGAAAGGTTAAAATATAGATGTGAATTTCGTGTTAGAAATCAAAGTGAAAAAATAAGACTTTGATTTTAAGTGTCAAATGACTTTGATTTGTAAAGCGGTTTTATAAAATAAAAAGACAAATGAAAAATTTAGCAGGAAAAATCCTGCTAAAAATTGTTAAAGATAACCCGCTGCCATAGCAATAAAATATCCTGCTATACAAGAAGTGATTACACCTATAAGACCTGGTAAAATAAAACTATGATTGATAACAAATTTACCGATGTGAGTAGTACCTGATCTGTCAAATTGTATAGTAGCTAAATCGCTTGGATAAGTTGGTAAAATATAATACCCATAACAAGCAGCCGCAAAGGCAACAATTACACCAGGTTCAACACCAATTCCTAAAGCCAAAGGAACAAAAGCCGAAATAGCTGCTGCTTGGGAGTTTACAAATTTTGAAATTAAAAGAAGCATTACAGCATAAGTCCAAGGATGCTCTTTTACTATATCCCCAAGCGCTGCTTTCATCATAGGAGTGTGAACTGCAAACATAGTATCAGCCATCCAAGAAATTCCAAAAACCGCAACAAGCGCTATCATACCTGATTTAAAAATTTCATTAGAGCCGATTTTCTTTGCATCTGTTTTAGTAAAGATGATAATCAAAGAACCTGCTAAAAGCATAAACATCTGAATAACTGAAACCATGGATAAAACATCCATTTTAGGGTTACCTAAAGCATCTACTTGAGGAATGCCATTTTTTACAACTTGTCCCCAGTTTGGACGCAAAAAATCAAATACACCCAATAAAGCTACTAAAGCAATAGCTCCTAAGAAAATCCACATTGCAACCCAATTGCTTTTTGGAAGTTTAACACCTAAAAGTGTTTTAGAATCCCCATAAACATATTTTTTAAATTCAGGATCTTTAAGTTTTTCTTGAAATACTTCATCTTTATCCAAATCTTTTCCTCTAAACCAAGAAAAAATTCCTATACACAATACACCAAATAATGTACTAGGTATGGTAATTTGAAGAAGATTGATATAACCATCAAAACCTGCTAATTTATGATTAGCATTTAAAAGCAAAGCAGTCAAACTCACAACAGCCACAGATACAGGAGATGCAATAATACCCATTTGTGATGATATAGAAGCTGCTGCCATTGGACGCTCAGGACGAATACCATTTTTAATCGCTATATCATAAATAATAGGCATAATAGTATAAACCACATGTCCTGTTCCACAAAGTATGGTCAAAAAGCAGGTTACAAAAGGCGCTAATATTGTTAAAAACTTAGGATTGCGTCTTAAAATTCTTTCTGCTATTTGAAGCATAACATCCAAACCACCGCTTGCTTGCAAAGTTGCACTCGCAACCACCACCGCTAAAATTGTAAGCATAACATCTATGGCTGGTTTTCCAGGCTTTATATGAAAAGCAAATACAAGCATTAAAATACCTATACCACCAAGTAAACCAAGCGCTATACCGCCTTTTTTTGCACCGTAAAAAAGACAAATTAAAACGATAATGATTTGGATTGCAAATTGTCCTCCCTCACTAAGGCTTGTTAAAAAGTCCATTTTAACTCCTTTGAAAATTGATATTTAAAAACAGTTATTATTGTATCACATTTTTAAATTAAAGAATAATATTTATAAAAATAAAAATAACAATTTTTTAAATTATTTAAATTAAATTTAAATATAAAACACAAGCGTAATGGGTTTGATAGATTGATAGAATTTTATCCTTCAAGTTCATATATTTTTTTTCTATCTGTAGAGCTTGCTATATTAAGATGTTTGCGATATTTTGTAATAGTTCTTCGTCCGATATCGACCTTAAATTCTTCTTTGATTAATTCTAAAATTTTACTATCGCTTAAAGGTTTATTGCGATCTTCATTCTTTACTAAATTTGCCACAAATTCTTTAACACCTACATTTGAAGTCTCTCCCTCTTCATCAAGAGCAAAAGCAAAAAAATCACGCAAGGGAATAAGTCCTCTTTCACAACTTAAATATTTATTTGCCACAGCTCTTGATATAGTCGAAGCATTACGTTCTAAATCAAGTGCTAAATCCTTAAAAGTCATAGGTTTTATCTCTTTTCCCATGAAAAAATCATATTGATATTCTACTATCATAAGCCCTATTTTATAAAGAGTAGCTTTTCTCATCGCTAAAGCATCAACTAAATTTTTTGCTTCTTTGATGTAATGATTTAAAAAATCATGCTCTAAACCATCAGTTTGGATTGAAATTTCAGGATAATAATCATCATTGATTTTTACTTTAATTTCACCATTTTCTTTATAAACAAAAATATCAGGAACAATTATACGAGAATCTTCAAAATATTCCAAAAAAGGAGGAGTGCTAAAACGCTTAAGTACAGCTAATGCTTCTTTATATAAAGGCTCTTTGGTATAGTTTTGTATATTTTCAAAATCCATAATCAACATTCTACAAAATTCATCAATATCTTCATCTAACTCCATATTTTCAAGAGCAAATAAAAATGCTTCTTTATAATCTTTAGCTCCCACTCCTACAGGATCTAAAAATTTAAATCTTGCTCTTACTCGCTCAATTTCTTCCAAAGAATACTCTTTTAAAAATTCTTCATCGTATTCAAAATATCCTTCCTCATTTAAGCATTCTATAATTTTTTTTGCAAGTTCTTGAGATTTGTTTGTAGGAAACAAAGGAGGAAGAATCTGTTCATTTAAAAGCTCATAAACACTTTTTTTGGCAAGTCCTTTACTATCCACAAAAGCCGAATTTACATTATGTTTATAAAATGAATCAAAATAATTCTTATCCTTATCATGAGTTTGTATTGAATCTTGAACATTTAAGAAAGGATTATCCTCAGCAAATTTATCTAAATTTTCTTTTAAATCCTCTATGTTTGCTTGTAAAATCGGCAACCAAGAGCGTAAAGTTTGAGAAATTTTAGTCTTGGGTGCTTGGGTGATTTTTTGCTTTAACATCAATCAAGGAGTTTAAACTCCGCTCCTAAATAATACTTTTTCACGTCTTTATTGGTTGCAATTTCATCAGCATTCCCACTAGCAAGCAAAGAACCTGATCTTATAACATAAGCTCTATCACAAATAGCCAAAGTCTCACGCACATTATGATCGGTAATTAAAACCCCAATCCCTAATCTTTTAAGCTCTTTAATTAAAGTTTGAATTTCAGCCACTGCTATAGGATCAACACCTGCAAAAGGCTCATCAAGAAGCAAAAACTTAGGTTCGCACATCAAGCTTCTAGCGATCTCACAACGCCTTCTTTCACCTCCACTTAAACTTAAACCTTTCCTTAAACGAATAGGTTCTATACTTAAAAGTTCAAGCATTTGCTCAACTTTATCATGTAAAATTTTTTTATCTTTATAAAAAATCTGAGCCGCTAAAAGCAGGTTATCTTCTACACTTAAATCCTTAAAAATACTACTTTCTTGAGGTAGATAACCTATCCCTGATCTAGCTCTTTTGTTTAAAGGATCTTTTGTTACATCCAAACCATCTAAAAGAACTTTTCCACTACTTGGAGAAATAAGTCCACATATCATATAAAAAGTTGTTGTTTTTCCTGCACCATTTGGCCCTAAAAGTCCTACAACTTCTCCGCTATTAACCTCTAAAGAAATTCCATGTATAATCTTAGTTTTTTTAATAATTTTTTCCAAATTTACAATTTCTAATTTACTCATAAATTTCATACTTTCTTTTATTATCTTTAATGCTAATTTTAATCTGGATAGTAGAAATTCCAAATTTCATTAAAGTTTTTTTCAAATTTTCACAACCCCATTCAACCAAATGCAAACCTTTTTCAAAAAAATTTTCAAATAAACCATTTGCTAAAAGTCCTTCTAAACCTTCTTGATAAATATCATAATGATAAATGCAAATATCATGATTTTCATATTTTTGCATAGTGGAAAAAGTTGGAGAATCTACCCTTGCATCAAGACCAAGAAATTTAACCCAAGCTTGCACCAAGCTTGTTTTTCCGCTAGCCAAATCTCCTTGAAGCAAAACAACACCTTCTTTAGGCATTATTTGAAGCATCGTTTTGATCTCATCTTTTGCTAAAATAAATTCTTTCATAATTTTACCACATATTCATTTTGCGCGTTTTTAGGAATGCTTTTCGTACTAGGTAGAGCTAGTACTTTATATTTTTGAGTGTATTCAGTAAAATGTAAAGTGATAATATCACCCACCTTAACCTCTTTACTCGCTTTAACAATAACGCCATTAATCCCTACTACACCACTTTTACACATATCTTCAGAAATAGCTCTTCTTTTCGTGATATTAACTACGTTTAAAAATTTATCTACTCTCATAAAAGCAATTTTAGCAAAAAAAATCAATTTTTGGAACAAAATTTGCTTACGCCTTTGCTTTATTTTTTAAGAAAATAGCAAGTAAAAACTTTTCTTTAATGAAATTTGGATACAATTTTACAATTTTCAAATCTATTTTAGCAAAGGATATCTTATGAAAAATGAAGTAAAAAAAGTAGTTTTAGCGTATTCTGGGGGGCTTGATACGAGTATTATTTTAAAATGGCTTCAAGATGAGTATAATTGTGAAGTTGTAACTTTTACAGCAGATATTGGTCAAGGTGAAGAACTCGAACCTGCAAGAAAAAAAGCCCTTTCTTTAGGCATAAAAGAAGAAAATATTTTCATTAAAGATTTAAGAGATGAATTTGTTAAAGATTATGTATTTCCTATGTTTAGAGCCAATGCGATTTATGAAGGAGAATATCTTTTAGGAACAAGTATAGCAAGACCACTTATAGCAAAAACTCAAGCACAAATTGCCCTGCAAACAGGTGCTGATGCGGTAAGTCATGGCGCCACAGGCAAAGGAAATGATCAAGTGCGTTTTGAACTTGGTTATCTTGCTTTTAACCCAGATTTAAAAATCATCGCTCCATGGCGTGAGTGGGATTTAAACAGTCGTGAAAAACTCCTTGCTTATGCACAAAAACACGGTATTGATATTTCTAAGAAAAAAGGAAAATCTCCTTATTCTATGGACGCAAATTTACTTCATATTTCTTATGAAGGACTTGTTTTAGAAGATCCTGCACACGCACCCGAAGAAGATATGTGGAGATGGAGTAAAAGCCCAAAAGACGCTCCAAATGAAAGTGAAATTATAGAACTTGATTTCCAAAAAGGAGATTTAGTAACGATAAATGGAGAAAAACTAAGTCCTGCAGGACTTTTAACCAAACTTAACAAACTAGGCTGCAAACACGGTATAGGACGCCTTGATATAGTAGAAAATCGCTATGTAGGAATGAAAAGTCGTGGTTGTTACGAAACTCCAGGCGGTACTATACTTTTAAAAGCACACAGAGCGCTTGAAAGCATCACGCTTGATAGAGAAGCAGCACACTTAAAAGATGAACTCATGCCAAAATACGCAAGTTTAATTTATAATGGCTATTGGTTCTCGCCTGAAAGAATGATGCTTCAAGCCTTAATCGATGAGTCTCAAATTCACGCCAATGGCAGAGTAAAACTCGAGCTTTATAAAGGCAATGTGATGGTTATAGGACGTGAAAGTGCGAACGATAGCTTGTTTAACGCAGCTTATTGTACTTTTGAAGAAGATGAAGTGTATAATCAAAAAGACGCAGCAGGCTTTATCAAGCTTAATGCTTTGCGTTTTATCATTGCAGGAAAAAATGGAAGAAAATTTTAATAAAGGAATAAAATGAAAGTATTATTAATCAAAGATGTAAAAACACTTGGAAAAGCAGGAGAAATAAAAGAAGTAAAAGACGGCTACGGACAAAATTTCTTAATCGCTAAAGGCTTTGCTAAAGCAGCTACTAATGAAGTTTTAAGAAAATATGAAAGCGACAAGAAAAAAGAGGTTGAAAATTTACGCTTTGAAATCGCAAATTTAGAAAAACTCAAAGAAGAACTTAGCAAAATCACTCTTGAAATTTCAAAACCCGTAGGTGCAAATGGAAGTTTGTTTGGTGGCGTAACCAAAGATGAAATCGCTCACGCCCTAAAAGAACAAAGCCATATAGAAATCGATAAAAAAAGTTTAGAATGCGACACCTTAAAAAGCTTAGGAATTCACGAAGTAAGCGTAAAACTTAGACACGCAATCCATGCTAAATTTAACATAAATATAAAGGCAGAATAATGTTTCACGCAACAACGATTTTAGCTTACAAAGGTAAAAATAAATCCGTAATTGGCGGAGATGGACAAGTAAGCTTTGGAAATACGGTGCTAAAAGGCAATGCTGTAAAGATTAGAAAACTCAACAATGGCAAAGTTTTAGCAGGTTTTGCAGGATCAACAGCTGATGCTTTTAATCTTTTTGATATGTTTGAAAATCTCCTTCAAAGTTCTAAAGGCGATCTTTTAAAAGCAGCAATTGACTTTTCTAAAGAATGGAGAAAAGACAAATACCTAAGAAAACTTGAAGCCATGATGCTTGTACTTGATAGAAATCACATTTTTCTACTTTCTGGTACAGGCGATGTGGTCGAACCTGAAGATGGGCAAATCGCAGCCATAGGAAGTGGTGGAAACTATGCACTTTCAGCTGCTAGAGCCTTAGCAAAGCATGCCAATTTAGATGAAGAAGAACTTGTAAAATCAAGTCTTCAAATCGCAGGTGAAATTTGCATTTATACCAATACCAATATCAAAACTTATGTAATCGAGGATGAGAAATGAATCTAACTCCAAAAGAAATCGTTAAATTTTTAGATGATTATGTTATAGGACAAAAAAAAGCTAAAAAAATCATAGCTATAGCTTTAAGAAATCGCTACCGTAGAATGCAACTTAGCCCTGAGTTGCAAGATGATATCGTGCCTAAAAATATCTTAATGATAGGTTCTACAGGTGTGGGAAAAACAGAAATTGCTAGGCGTTTAGCTAAAATGATGGGCTTTCCTTTCATCAAAATCGAAGCGAGTAAATATACTGAAGTAGGTTTTGTAGGTCGTGATGTGGAAAGCATGGTAAGAGATCTTGCCAATGCAGCTTTAAATTTGGTAAAAAATGAGCAAAGAGAAAAAAACAAAGATAAAATCGATGAATTTATAGAAAATAAAATTTTAGAAAAACTTTTACCACCTTTACCAAAGGGTATCAGCGATGAAAAACAAGAAGAATATAAAAACAGTCTTGAAAAAATGAGAACTAAACTAAGAAATGGCGATCTTGATGAAAGCACCATAGAGATAGAAATTTCACAAAATATGTTTGATACCAATCCTAACCTACCTCCTGAAATGGGTGCAATGCAAGATATAGTTAAGGTTATAGGCGTTGGCAGTAAAAAAGTCAAAAAAGAAATGAAAATCAAAGACGCTAAAAATGCTTTAAAAAACGAAGCAGGAGAAAAAATCCTAGATCAAGAAAGTATCAAAAGCGAAGCCTTAAAAAGAGCGGAAAATGAAGGTATTATTTTTATTGATGAAATCGATAAAATCGCTGTTTCAAGCGGAAATTCAAACCGCCAAGATCCAAGTAAAGAAGGGGTGCAAAGAGACTTACTTCCTATAGTCGAGGGATCAAATGTACAAACAAAAATAGGTACTTTAAAAACCGATCATATTCTTTTTATCGCTGCAGGGGCTTTTCATCTTAGCAAACCAAGTGATCTTATCCCTGAACTTCAGGGACGCTTTCCTTTAAGAGTGGAATTAGATAGTCTTGATGATAAAGCTCTTTATGAAATTTTAACACGCCCTAAAAATTCACTTTTAAAACAATACTCTCAGCTTTTAAAAACTGAAAATTTAGAACTTGAATTTGATGATGAAGCCATTAAAGAAATAGCAAAAATAGCTTCAAGAGCCAATGAAGAAATGCAAGATATAGGTGCTAGACGCTTGCATACTGTGATAGAAAAATTACTTGAAGATTTAAGCTTTGAAGCTGATGAGTATGCAGGTAAAAAATTCGTAGTGGATAAAAAAATGGTAGAAGAAAAACTCGGAGATATCATAGAAAATAAAGATCTTGCAAGGTATATTTTGTGAAAAGTGGCTTTGTTAGTATCATAGGGCGTACTAATGCAGGAAAAAGTACTTTAATCAATTCCTTATTAGAAGAAAAAATCGCCCTAGTTTCTCACAAACAAAACGCCACAAGACGTAAAATCAAAGCCATAGTGATGCATGAAAAAAATCAAATCATTTTCATCGATACCCCAGGACTTCACGAAAGCAGTGCTAGGCTTAATCAACTGCTTGTCCAAAGTGCCATTAAATCCATGGGGGATTGTGATGTGATTTTATTTGTGGCGAGTGTTTTTGATAGTACAAAAGACTATGAAAATTTTCTTAGTCTAAACCCACAAGTACCACATATCATCACTTTAAATAAAGTAGATTTAACCGACAATGCTACACTTTTAAAAAAACTTAGCGAATATGCAAAATTTAGCCAACATTTTAAGGCTATCATTCCTTATTCTTCTAAGAAAAAAAGCTATAAAAAAGGCTTGTTAGATGAGATAGTAAAATATCTTGACGAACATGAATATTTTTATGATCCTGAATTTTTAAGTGCGAGTAGCGAAAAAGAACTTTATAGAGATTTCATACTTGAAAGTATTTATGAAAATTTAAGCGATGAGCTTCCTTATAGCAGTGAAGTGCTTATCCATCGCACTAAAGATACACCTAATCTTTTAATCCTAGAAGCCAATATCATCACCGATACAAACTCTCACAAGGGTATGCTTATAGGAAAAGAAGGGGTAACTTTAAAAAGAATAGGCAAAGATGCACGCTTTAAAATTTCAAAACTTGCACAAAAAAAGGTACTTTTAAAGCTTTTCGTAACAGTGAAAAAAAACTGGCAAAAAGATGAAGAATTTTTAAAAAAACTTTTAAATGATGAAAATTAATTCATTAAATAAAATAAATTTTATAAAATCTACAGATTTGCTTTATGCTCAAAGAACAGGAATATCCAAAGAAGACGAACTTTTTAACAATTTAACCGCAGATTTTAAGCTAAGCAAACCCTTTGACTATCAAATAGCTTTTTTTAAACATAGTGAAATTTATCATTGTTTTTTAGCACCTGTTTGTAAATTGAGAAAAAGTCGTTTTTGCTTTCCTGAACCTTTAATTTTTCAAGCTTTATTTGATGAAAGATTGATTGAAGAAAGTGATTATTGTGTTTTAAATTTATATGATCAAACTTTATATTTATATTTTTACCAAGAAGGAAAATTTATCAATCTTAAAAAAATCGAAAATTTCAACCCAGGTAATATGGATTTATTTTTTAAACAAAATCGATTTACAGAACTTTTAAAACACTATGAAAGCAAATTGCTACTTTATCAGGATTTGGATACAATCAAACATTACTTCTCATCTCAAATAAAATGTTTAAATCTAAATGATATTCTTGATAAAAATAGTTTATTGAAATTAAGTTCATATAGTATAAAAAATCTAGATCAAAATTGTAATTTTATCAAGCATAATAAAATAAAAATATCTATTTCTTTTAAAATTATATTAATATTTATTTTTAGCTTTAGTCTTAGCATGATGATTTTATTATTTAAAGATTTTATAGAGTACAAACAAAATAAGGAAATTCAAAATAAAAATTTTATCATACAAGAAGAAATTTCTAAACTAAAACAAGATAAGCAAAAATTATTAACAAACATACAAGATTTAAACTTTACTCTTTCCAATAAAATATCATCTACACAACAACAATTTCATATTTTATCCACCGTAACAAAAGAAATCAATTTAGATAAAAATAAGGCAATCATTCTAAATCAAATCATATCATGGCTTAATTCCAATGAACTTAAAATCACAAATCTTGAATTTGAACAAACAAAAATCATTCTTTCTTTTATCGATGAAAACCACTTTAAAAGAGCATTAGAAAATCTAAATTCTACTTTTAAATTCCTTGATAAAAATGAAGAAACATTGAATATCATATTAGAAGTCATACATGAATAAAATAGAAGTATTTTTGCAAAATTTAAATCCTAGGGAAAAATTTCTTTTTATTTCTTTTATCTGCCTTTGTGCTTTGTTTTTAGCTTTTAAAATTCACGATCACTTTTTGGAAGATATTTTTCAAAAAACATTAGTAGAACATAATTACCTTGCATTAAATGAAGCAAAAATAGAAAATTCACATCTTAAAGAAATAGAGACAAAGCTAACAAAACAGATAAAAACAGAGGAAGAAAAATTAAAATACTATAAAGAAAAATTACATTTATTTTCTTATGATAAAGATTTTTTCAATAAAAAAATCAATAATTTATCCAAAAATTTAATCATTAATGAAATAAAATTTTCCCAAGAAAACAAAAATTTTATCCACTATAATTATGTTTCTCTAAGTTTAAATGGCAACTTTAAAGACTTACTCAATTTTATACAAAATTTAGAAAATCTTCCTATAGCTTTAAAAATTGATAAAATAAAACTATACAATACACAGGGTTTAAAATTAAAGCTTGATTTAATGTTTAAATTTGTTAATTTATAATAATATTAAAATATTATATTTTTAAATATTATTATAAAAAAATATTTAAAAATATTGGAATTTAATTATTTTTCTATTGCTATTAGTTAAAATATTTTAAGCATAAAAAAGAAAGGTATTGGGAAGTGACTAAGCAAGAAATACAAAAACTTAATACAAATTTCCTAGGTCATCCCAAGCCTTTATTCTCTCTATCAATGGTAGAACTTTGGGAAAGATTTGCTTTTTATGGCAACAACCATAAGCAAAGGTGGACTTGGAATAAGTACTGAATGCGCCTCGGCAATTTATGGCATTTTTGCAGGATGCTTGTATTTAGCAGCACTTCCTAAAGGCTGGATTACTGATAATTATTTAGGGCAAAAAAAGGCTTTATTTCTAGGTTCTTTTATTATAGCTTTAGGATATATTAGCATAGCCTTATCTATTTTGAGCACATCTATATTTTTCCTAGGACTTACTTTTATCGTTATTGGTGCTGGATTTTTTAAAACTAGCGCTTCTGTAATGGTTGGAATGTTACATAAAAACAAAATGATACAAGTTGCAGTACTAGCTATACAATTTTTTATAATAGGAATTAACATTGGAGCATTCATTGCTCCTCTTATATGTGGTTTTGTTCAAGCAAAATAGAATTATCATTTAGGATTTGGAGGAGGTTTAGGTATGCTAATCTCTTTGCTTATTTTATATTTTAAAGCTGCCCCTGAGCTTGAAGAATTTCATAAAAATTACACCTTAAAGCAAAACTGGGAACAATCATTTAAAAAAGTAAAAATTTAACTCTTATACTAAGTATAAGCTTGTTAAGTATTATTGGATTTTTTCTAATTTTTATTAATCTTGTAGATATTAATCTCATGATACTATCAAAAAAACTTCTAATTGTAATTTTGCTATGTTTGGTAAAATTATTTCATATATCTTTTTGTTTTTAAAGCCTTAAAATAACAATTAACAATTTTAATTGTTTTATTCTTTGCAGCCACTTTTTTGGAGTACTTTTGAACAAAAACCTACTACTTATAATCTTTTTACGCAAGATTTTACAAATAGAAATATTTTTGATTGGAAAATTCCAACAAACTGGTTTCAATCTTTTAATCCAATTTTTATCATCATACTTACTCCTATAGCAAGTTATATTTAGATATTTTTAGAGAAAAAATATATATTTTTCTTCCATTGGAAAATTTACTTTAGAAATATTATTTACCGGTATTGGTTTTATGATAATGACCTTTGCTTCACAAAGTCTAATAAACAACAATGGTTTACCAATATCCATGGCTTGGATTATTATAAGTATATTCTTTTAATACTTGTGGAACTATGCGTGTCTCCTATTGGACTCTCTATAATGGCTGAGATTGCCCCTGATTTAATCAAAAATCAAATCATGGAACTTTGGTTTGTAGCAAGTGCATTAGGCAATGCTTTAGCTGGATTCATAGGTGGTAAAGCAAGTGAAGAAAATATAGCTTATTTGCCAAATTTATTTTACCAATATATGTGGATATTACTTGGTGCTGTTATAATTTTACTTATACTCAAAAAACCTATCAATAAAATACTAAAAAATTAATATTAAGGAGAAAATATGAGTATTTACAAACAAAGAGTATTAGAACTTAGAAGATTAATGAAAGAAAATAATATTGACGCCTATCTCATCTTAAGTGCAGATCCGCATTTGAGCGAATATTTACCAGAATATTACAAAAATAGAATCTTTATCAGTGGCTTTAAGGGTTCTGTTGGAACAGTTCTTATCACACAAGAAGAGGGCTTTTTGTGGGTAGATGGAAGATATTGGCTTCAAGCACAAAAGGAATTAGAAGGTAGCGGTATACTTTTACAAAAGCAAGATGCTAAAAATACTTTTACCAAATGGTTGGAAAAAAATTTAAGCGAAGATCAAATTTTAGGCATCGATTTTGCACTTTTACCTTTATCTTTACAAAAAGATTTACAGATTAATTGCAAGGCAAATTTAAAACATATAGATTTGATAAGTCCACTTTGGAAAGATCGTCCCACTTTACCACAAGAAAAAATTTATGAACACGAACTAGAATACTGCTCTTACTCAAGAAAAGAAAAATTAGCATTAGTGCGTCAAAAAATGAAAAATTTAAATGCTACTTCTCATTTAATCTCCAGCCTTGATGATATAGCTTGGCTTACAAATTTAAGAGGGAATGATGTAAATTATAATCCTGTATTTTTAAGTCATTTGCTAATCTTGGAAGACAAAGCTTTGCTTTTTGTTGATCAGAAAAAAGTAAATTCAGAACTTGAAAAAAAATTAAATTTAGATGGGTTTTGGCTTAAAAATTATGATGAAATCATCATGGAGCTTGAAAAACTTGCAAATACAAATTTGCTTATTGAACCTTCAAAAATGACCGCTTTACTCATAAATTCTTTAGACAAAAGCGTAAAAATCATTCAAGAAATTAATCCAAGCACTCACTTAAAAGCAGCTAAAAATACAAAAGAAATAGCGCATATACAAGATGCTATGATAGAAGATGGAGTGGCTTTATGTAAATTTTTTGCTTGGCTTGAAGAAGCAATAGAAAATAAAGAATTAATAAGCGAATTAGACATAGATGTTAAAGCAAGCGAATTTAGAGCACAAAGCAAGTACTACATAAGTGATAGTTTTGCCACTATAGCAGGCTTTAACGAAAATGCAGCATATCCACATTATAAAGCCACAAAAGAGAGTTTTGCTTATCTTAAAAAAGATGGGCTTTTACTTATTGATTCTGGTGGACAATATAAAAACGGCACAACAGATATTACACGCGTTGTACCAATAGGAAAGGCTAATGCAGAACAAATTCATGACTATACCTTGGTTTTAAAAGCACATATTGCCATTTCCAGTACAATTTTTCCAAAAGATATAGCTATGCCCTTACTTGATGCAATCACACGCGCACCTTTATGGAAAGAACAAATTGACTATATACACGGCACAGGACATGGCGTGGGATATTTTTTAAATGTCCATGAAGGTCCACAAGTTTTATCTTATCTATCCCCTGTGCTTGAAAAAACAAAAGCCAAAGAAGGTATGCTAACCTCCATAGAGCCAGGTATTTATAAAGTAGGTAAATGGGGTATAAGACTTGAAAATTTAGTTATTCATACCAAAGTAGAAAATCCTAAAAATAAAGATTTTGGAGAGTTTTTATACTTTAAACCTGTTACTCTTTGTCCTTTTGAAATATCTTGTATTGATATAAAAATGTTAGATGAAAAAGAAAAAGAATGGTTAAACAATTATCACAAAGAAGTATTTGAAAAACTTTCTCCTAAGCTAGGTGATTATCCAAAAGCTCTAGTTTGGCTTGAAAAAAGAACAAAAGCCATCTTTTAAGATACTTTTGTTAACATAGATAAATTTTCCTTGTATTAAACTTATAATTTGTTTAACACAAGGTTTTTAAACCAATTGCTAAAAAAGTTTTTTTTGAAAAACTCAATTCACAACTAAAAATTATTTAAAATATCCAAGTTCAATCATTTTTTGATAAATTTTAGCTACAGTTGTCCCTGAAGTAATATTTCTCCCACCATGTTCCAAAAGAACGGTAACTACATATTTTGGCTTAGAATAAGGAGCATAAGAAGTGAGCCACGCATGAGATCTAGTATAATACTCAAATTGTTTTTCATCAACCCTATTTTTATCCGTCTGCGAAAATCCCACAACCTGAGCAGTTCCTGTTTTTGCTGCAACTTTCACATCAAGATTATGCAAATAACGATAAGAGGTTCCTCCTTGCTCATTGGCAACAGCATACATTGCATCTCTTATATAAGGCAATTGACTCTTTTCAAATAAAGTAAAAATTTCTTTTTTATTTTCATCCATTTGATTTTCTATAGTTGTATTGTTATTTTCTATGCTTTTTAAAAAATGAGGTATAACCTCTCCACCTTTTGCGATTTGAGCTGTATATCTAGCAATTTGCATAGGTGTTGTAAGAAAACTACCTTGACCTATAGCCGTATTTAAAGTATCACCTTGAAACCAAGATTGTCTATATCTTTGCATCTTCCATTCTTTGCTTGGTAAAGTTCCTACAAATTCACTAGGTAAATCTACCCCTGTTTTCGCTCCAAAACCAATGCGAGATAAAGTTTCACTTATTTGATCGATTCCAACTTGCAAACTGCCATTATAAAAATAAACATCACAACTATATTTTATCGCATGTTTTAAATCCACAGGTCCATGGCCCGATCGATTCCAACATCTAAAAAACCTGCCTCCAAGCTCAATGCTTCCATTGCAAACATATTGAGTCGTCGGGCTAATATTTTTAGAATTTAAAAAAGAAAGCCCTACTCCCATTTTTACAACAGAACCTGGAGGATAATATCCATTTATAAGTTTATTTGTAAAAGGATGATCAAGACTATTTGAAAGCTCGTCCCAATCCTTAAAAGAGATCCCAGTTACAAAAGGATTAAGATCATATTCAGGGAAACTCCCTGCAGCTAAAATAGATCCATCATTTACATTCATAATTATAGCAGCTCCAGCATTCCCTTCAAACAATGAAGTTAAATAAGACTGAAGCTCTATATCTATCGTAAGTTCTATATCATTAGACATAGCAGGAGTGTAAGAAAGCTGTTCTACTTCTTGATTTAAGGCATTAACCTTATAAACCCTAGTTCCTTTTTCTCCTTGTAAAATATCATTATAATAGCGTTCTATACCGCTTTTTCCCGTATAGTTAGAAAGTTTTGCTATTTCATTTTCTTGAACATCTTGCAAATTTGCCTTACCTACATACCCAATAATATGCGAAGCCAATTTTCCAAAAGGATATTTTCTTTTTACAACAGGATCTATTTTTATTGTTTTATTAAGATTTAACTCTGAATAATGCGGAATAATCTCATCGTAGGGTATAAAATCTACAACTTTAATAAAATCTTGATTATAGTAAGAATCACTTCTCTTATAAATTTCTGCTAATTTACTAGCATTTAAATCAGGAAATAAATTTGCAAGTTCAGATAGTTCTTTATCTAGAATTCCTTTATTTGACTTTTTAATACTTAAATAAGGTTTAATAGAAATACTAAAACCCAAATCATTAATAGCCAATAAAGTTCCATTTCTATCTGTAATTTGACCCCTAACAGGTGCTAAAAATTCAGTTTTTATGGCATTTTGTTTAGCAAGTTCTTCATAATATACATTTGATTTTATACTCAAATAATACACACGACTTAATAAAAATATAAAAAACAATAGTATAAATCCAACAACTAAACGCATTCTCATTTAAATTTTACCTTTAAAAAACACATAAGCTAAACAACATTCTATAAAAACTGAAACAATATACGCCCATCCTAAAATTTTAATTTTTTCATCTCCAATATAAGACAATATCATATCCAAAAACAAAATAATGCCGTAAGCACAAAGCACAAAAACAACAGGGATAAATTTACCAATTTTTAAATTTGTCTTAATCCAATCTGCACAAAGATAATAAAAAATAAAAAATGCCAACCAAGATGAAAAAATAAAAAAATTATAAGTTATATCAGTAAAAAATAAAAAAAATAAAGAAAAATACCATCTAAAATCAAGCTTTGAAAAAGTTCTTTCTCTCTCTTCTAGTAAGCAAAACATATAACAGAAAAAAATCCCATAAAGTAACGGAGCATATATAAAAGTCGAACCAAGAATCTGATAGATTAGAAAAAAAAATCCTAAAAAGACATAAGCTCCATTAAATTTTGCTTTATAAGCACTTAAATTTCTTCTCATTTATCAAGACCTAAAGTTTGATTGATAATAATATCTTCTAAAGAATCAAGGCCAAATTTATTCAAATTTGAAACTAAAATAGAGTCTTTAAATTCATTTTTTAACTTAGCTTTTTCACTTTGATTTAATTTATCGCATTTGGTAAAAACTTTTAAAATTTTTTGATCAGGTCGTAAAAATCTTTTCAAATAGTCATTTAAATTTACATCGATCTCTAAATGAGTATGTCTTGAGTCGATTAAATGTATAAATAACTTTATCGAGGTTCTTAATTTTAAAAATTCATCTAAGTTTTGATTCCATATTTCTTTTAAATTTTTAGAAACCTTTGCATAACCAAACCCTGGCAAATCAATAAAATTGATATTAAATTTTTCTTCATTTCTTTTGCAAGTTACTTCGAAAAAATTTATAAGCTGAGTTTTTCCAGGAGTTGCCGAACTTTTGGCTAAATTTTTTTGTTTACACAAAGAATTGATTAAAGAACTTTTTCCGACATTGGAACGCCCCAAAAATGCTACTTCACTAAAATTTGAGCTCAATTTCTCATCAAATTTCACTAAAGAAGTGATAAATTTAGCACTAATTATCATTTGTCTTTAAGATCAAACACAAAACGAGCAGGTTTTTGATCCTTACTCTCCACTCGATAAATATTAGCTTTTCTATCGACTATTATTTTATCACCAAAAAGTTTTTGATTACTTCCAAGCTCATTTATATAAGCATGACCATTAATCTCGTAAGTATCTTTAATAACATTATAAATAAATTTATCTCCACTACCTTTATAAGTTTTACCCTTTAAAACAATCTTAAACGTAGCATTTTGCATTGCTTCATAACGAATAGGTTTGCGATTTTTATCCGTATAAATAATCAATTTTTCAGAATTTAAAATATCATCACCCCTAATTACTTCTACATTTCCACTAAGAATACTTTCACCCTTATTTTCATCTGAGTAAAAATTTAAAGCTTTTACTTCAATTTGAGTTGCCCAAGTTACACTTACACAAGCTAACAATAAAATTATTTGTCTTGCAACCACGCGTTTACTCCTTGGATATTTAAAATTTTGTTTTTTGTATCATAGTTTAAAGTATTTCCATTAATAATACTTCCATTGATCAGAGCTTTAAAATTAGTATTTGTGTGTAAAATTTTATCCTTAGGTTGGTATTCTACCTCTTGAGAAATAATTTTGACATTATTAGCACCTATATAAGTAACATTTCCTTCAAACAAAACCTTGCTCATATCTTTATTGAAAAACTCTAAACGATTCGCACTAAGATTAAAATCTAAATTTAAAGTAATAAAATCATTAAATTCATCTCTATCTGCATATCTCACCCAAGAATTTGCCTTATAATATGACTTAATTGTACTAGCATTACTCTCATAAGCTTTCAAATTTTTAGCCTCAATATTTTTAAAATTTAAAGCATTAGTTTGCAAATTTAAAGAATACGGATCTTGCAAACTTAAAATCGTAAAAGTAATTGTAAAAAGAGCAATTAAAATTCCAAAAATTTTTATAGCCAAAGCCTATTCCATTCTTCTTTTAGATGATTTTTTTCTACTAAAATTTCTATCATCTGTGCTACAGCAGCCTTACCACCTTTTTTGCTAAGTACTATGTCTACATTTAAATCTTTATGACCATCTTTTGGCTTAAAACTAAGTCCTACGCTTTCAAGCAAAGCCTTATCGTTAAAATAATCCCCAATAGCCGCACACTGAGAAAAATCTAAATTAAGTTTTTGTAAAATTTCTTTTGCACAAGCTAACTTATCCTTGATGCCTTGATATAAAATTTCTATTTTTAAATCTTTAGCTCTTTTTTCAACACAAGGACAATTTCTACCTGTAATAATAGCAATTTTTTTACCAAGCTTTAGCCAAGCCTCGATAGCCGCTCCATCTTTTACATCAAATTCTTTAATAAATTCTCCATTAGAAGTATAAATAATTTTTCCATCAGTTAAACAGCCATCTATATCCAAAAAAATCAATTCTGTCATAATTTCTACTCTCTTACAACAAATGCACCTGCAAATGCACCACTTGCAGCAAAATCCCTTGCTTCATCTTCACTTCTAAAGCCTGTTAAGAAAACGCGATTTAATCCATCCACTGAGCTTGTGCGTATAGTAGAGCTATAAGTTCTATAAGTTTTATATTTTGCTGCTATCATTTGTGCCCCAGCTGAGTTTTTAAAGGCTCCAATTTGAACCATGAAATTTCCACCTTCATAAATTTGTCCATTATTTGCAATCTCTCCACTATTTCCATAGTTTACATTAGAATGTACAATATTATTACCCGAATTACTTGATCCAAACCCTATAACCTCAAGCCTTACTGGAGCTGTTCCTGAAGCAATCATATCAATTTGACTAGCAGCTCCTTTTGATAAATCTATAATACGATTATTCACAAAAGGACCTCTATCATTCACACGAACGGTAACTTGACGATTGTTATTTAGATTGGTTACTTTTAAGATGGTATTCATAGGTAAAGTTTTATGAGCCGCGGTTAAAGCATTTTGATTATAGGTTTCGCCATTAGAGGTTTTCTTGCCGTGAAAGCCTGGCCCATACCAACTCGCAATACCATCAGCAGTTTCGCCTACTGCTACAACAGTAGGATAATAAGTTTTACCATTGATAGTATAAGGCTTCATCGTTCCTTTAGTCCCTGAAGAACTAGGACTGCTTTTAAAATCATTTGAAGGATAATACACTTGAGCATTATCCAAGCTAGAAAAAAAACTAGTGCCTAAACAACCACTAAAAAATAAAGCCCCTAAACTAACGGCTGACAACTTTAGTGTAATTGTTTTTATTTGCATTTTTATTCTCCTTGATTGGTATAATTAATTTTTGATTAATACTAAGATGATTTTTTGCTATTTTATTGAATTCTCGAATTTCATCAACACTTATATTATAATTTTTTGCTATTTTATATAAAGAGTCACCAGACTTAACAATATAAGTTCTTGTCATAGGTATAGTTGTATCAACCTTCGCAAGTTTTTCTGCTTTAAAATTTTTATCAAAAAATGCTACTTTATTAAGTGGTATATACATATAATACCCTTTACCAGGAGGCGTAAAATTATGTTTAAATTGTGGATTATATTTCTTAAAAGTTGCAAGATCCATATTTAAATTTTTAGCTATTTCTTTTAAAGATGCAGAAGAAGGCACATCAACTTTTGCGAATTCGTTGCTTAAAGCATAATTCATTAAAGACGCATCTTTATCTAGTAAAAAATCCCTATCATTGGCTAAAAAAGCAAGCGTTAAAATTTTTCTTATAAAATTTCTAGTTTCTAAAGAAAGATATTTCTTATCAGGGTTCAATAAAACACTTAAATCATCACTTCCTGCTTGCTTGATAGCTTGTCTTAGTTTACCATTTCCACAATTATAAGCTAAAAGCGCTAAATACCATTTGCCAAATTCTTCTTTTAACTCTTTTAAATAATTTGTAGCGGCATAAGTTGATTTGACCGGATCACGCCTTTCATCAACATAAGCATCGATTCTTAAACCCAAATTTCTAGCTGTTGGTTGCATAAATTGCCAAACCCCTACAGCCTTGGCATTAGAAACACTATGAGTTTTCAAGCCTGATTCAACCATAGCTAGATACAAAATCTCATCAGGAACTTCCTGCTGGGCTAAAATTTTTCTTATCATAGGAGTAACTTTTGAAAAATTTTGCATACTATCTATTAAAGTTTGAGCGTGTTTTGATTTTATATCTTGTTGAGTTTGCACAAAAATCAAATCACTAATAAAACTTGGATTAATATCCAAATTTCTTAAAACATTCATTTGTCTTTCATAAAATTCAGGAGTATTAATTTGTGCAAAAAGAAAATTAAAACATATTAAAAAACACAATAAAATTTTTTTCATCAATAACCTTTAAAAAATAATTTTTCAGAATTATTAAAACAAATTTCTAAAAGCTCTTTTCTTGATAATTTCAATACTTCACACATTTTGTTTGCTACAAATTGAGTTAACAAAGGTTCATTTCTTTTACCGCGATAAGGCTCTGGAGTAAGATATGGAGCATCAGTTTCAAGTAGCAGTCTATCTTTTGGAATTTTAGGTAAAATTTCAACTAATTTCTTAGCATTTTTAAAAGTTAAAACTCCTCCAATACCAAAATAAAATCCCTCTTCAAAAAGAGTTAGCAAATGCTCGCTTGCATTAAAGCAGTGTAAAACTCCTCCTACAAGATCCTTAGAATACCCATGTAAAATCTCATAAGTATCATGATTTGCTTCTCTTGAGTGGATGATAACAGGTTTTTTAAATTCAATAGCAAGTTCAAGCTGTGCGATAAAAATCTTTTTTTGATTTTCTTTTTCTTTTTGAATTTCTTCAGCAAGATCACTTTTAAAACGAAAATAATCAAGCCCACATTCACCTACAGCTACACACTTTTCATCGCATAAATACTGCCTTAAAATTTTCTCATCATAATTATCAATTTCATAAGGATGCACCCCTGCTGCAAAAAAAATATTTTTATATTTATGAGCAATTGTAGCTGCATAGGGTAAATCTTTTATATCAGCACCAGGTATGATGATTTTCTCTATACCATTTTTAAAAGCACGATTTAAAGTTTCATCTAAATCATCTTTAAATGCTTCACTGTCTAGATGGCAATGCGTATCAACAATCCTTAAACCATCTTGAAAATCAAGATTTAAGAACATACTTCAACTCTATCCTTGCCATTATCTTTTGCTTGAGACAATATTTTACTTGCTTTATCAACCAAAGAATCAATCTTATCTCCACTTTTTCCAAAAACCACGCCTATAGAAGCTGTAAAAAAGATTTCATCTAAATTAACCAAAACACCAGCCTTTTTTATATTTACTCGTATACGAGAAAAGATTTTAATCGCTCTTTCTTGGGATATATTTTTAAGTAAAATACAAATTTTTTCTGCACTATATCTACCTACAAGATCTCTTCCTTTAGTTTCATTAACTATTTCATTAGTGCAGATTTTAATTACTTCATCGCCAACTTCACGGCCGTATTCATCGTTAATCATTTGAAGATTATCTATATCTAAGAAAGCAAAAGCAAATTCCTCGTCTTTTGTCGCTATTTCGTTAAAATAATCATCTATTCCATCGATTAAGGCATTATAATTTTTAACCCCAGATACAGGATCTAAAACATTATAAGTGCTTAAAAATTTTTTATCATCCATATAAGATAAACAACGATCTAAGCGGCAATTAAAGCTTTCTTTGCTTAAAGGCTTGAACAAATACTCATTAACTCCATTTTTAAAAGAATTCGCTTCAAATGAATCATTATGATCCCCCAAAAGAATCACACCTAATTCATCATCACTAAAACGCTCTCTTACTTGAGTTAAAAGCTCAAAACCACTAATTACTGGCATATTGACATCTGCTATAATAAGCTTAACATCATTATTATCATTTAAATAACTCATTGCTTCTTCACCATGAGCTGCAGCTAAAACATTAAATTGTCTTTGAGTAAGTATTTTTTTAATTTCATTACGTTCAGGTAGCTTGCTCATAGCTAAAATCACTTTAGTTTTTGCATATTGATTAAGTTTTATAATAGAACTAATAATCTCATCAATGCAAGTTTCACTTTCTTTAAAAATATAATCCAATATATCTTTATCCATAAATTTTTCTTTAGTAGCCTTATCACCACTAGCCGTAAGAACAATAGCAGGAATTTTCTTTTCTATAACATAATCCACAACTTCACCATTTGGGGCATCTGGCAAACATAAATCCACAAAAGCTAAAAAATAATTATTGTTCATTAACTCCTTAGCTTCAGCAAAACCAAAAGCAATATCTACCTCATAATCTAAAGTCATTTGAATTTTTTTAGCTAAAAGTTTGCCGAGCATTTTATTATCATCAATAATTAAAATTTTCTTATTCATAGTGCGTAAAATACCTTTATATCTAAAATTTTTAATATATTTATTTCAAAAGAAAGGAAATTTTATAGTTATATATTTTAACATAGTAAAATAAAAAATCTGCTTAATTCTTAAACAAGGTCTTAGCAAATTCGATTGCTTCATCACTAACAAGCTCTCCACTTACCATCCTAGCAAGCTCTTTAATTCTTTCTTTTTGATCAAGCTTTTTTACCTTACTTTCTTCGCCATTTTTTTCAACTAAAAAATGATTATGTGCCTTAGAGGAAAGTTGGGGTAAATGAGAAATAGCAAAAATTTGATAAAACTTAGAAAGCTCCTCTAAAACCTTAGCTATACTCATAGCCTCTTTTCCACTTAAATTTGCATCGATTTCATCTAAAAATAATATCCCTTTACCTGCATTTAAAATTTTACATTCTGTGGCTATAAAAGCAAGTCTTAAGCGATTTAATTCACCCGAACTTAAATTTTTTAAATGAGCTAAATTAATATCTAGCATTATCTCATCTTTGCCTAAAATTGAAATTTTCCCACTTTCTTTAAGCGTCAAACTTGCATCTTTCATATAAAGTTCTTTAAGATAATTATTTAAACATTTTTCTAATTTTTTAAGGTTTTTCTTTCTTGTTTGAGTTAAAATTTGTGCTTTTTCTTCTAATTTTTGTTTTGATTCTTGAAATTTTTTTTCAAGTTCTTTTTTTTCAAAACTTAAATTTTCATAATGTTCTAGTTCATGTTTTTTTTGTTTTAAAACTTCTAAAGCATTTTCTATGCTTTCATAACGCTTGATGAGATAGGATAAATTTTCAATGCGATCTAAAAGTGTCTCCACATCAAAATCCAAATCTTCCATTTTTTGATTTTCACAAATCACACGCAATTCATTTAAACATTCACTAAAAAAACTCGCATCAACTTCGCTTAAATTTAAAGCTTCAATAACAACTTTTTCAAGTTCAAAAATACGCTCTGCCTTACTCCAAGCTTCTTCTAATTTATCTTTTTTAGAAAGCTTCTTTTTAAGTATTAAAAGCTCTTCATACTCGCCTATTTTAGGATTAATGCTTGAAATTTTTTCAATTTGTACTCTAGCTAATTCTTTTAATTCTTCTACTTTTTTTTCTTCTTCTAAAATTGCATTAAGCTCATTAGAAATTTGACTATAAGCATTAAAATCTTTTTTAAAATCTTCTAAAAAGGAAACAAAATTTGTATTTTCTTGCATTTCCAAGGCATCTAAGAGATTTAAAAATTTTTCATTTCCAAATTCGTTATTTTCCTTTGCGCTTAAATACTTAATAAAAGTTTTACTTAAATTTTGCAAACTTTTTTTCGCTATGCTTTGATTGTTAATAAAATATTTTGTGTTTTTTTCTTTTAAAAGCTTAAAAACATTCTCCTCTTCGCTTTCTATGCCAAAACTTTCTAAATCTAATTTATCATCTAGTTCTATTTCGACAATTTTAGCCTCACTTTCACTCAAAGAAAATGCGGATAAAATTCCTTTAAACAAGACCGATTTTCCAGCTCCACTTAACCCTGTAAAAACGGTAAGTCCTTTAGAAATTTCAAGCTCAGCCTTTTTAAAACCAAGATTTTCTTTCATAAAAATTCTATTTATCATCAATTTCCCCAGTGTAATTTTTCTTTTAAAATTTGAAAATAATCTCTATTTTTTGGGTGAATTAAAGCCACATTTTTATCACTTAAACCCACTTTTATACTTTTAAAATTATTCATTTTATAATTTTCTTGCCCATCAATACAAAGTATGCAATCCTTTGCCATAATCTCTATTTCAAAACCTTTTGGTAAGACAATAGGGCGTTGTGTTAAAGAATGAGAACAAACAGGAGTTAAGATAAAAGCTTGAGCTAAAGTATAAACTATGGGCCCATTTGCACTTAAATTATAAGCTGTTGAACCCGCAGGAGTTGCAACAATAAGCCCATCTCCAAAATATTCATTAAATTTCTTTTCTTTTCTAAAAACTTCTATATGAGCCATAGAAGCTTGATTATTTTTACTAATAACCACATCATTAAAAGCCAATTTTTCTAAAATTTTTCCTTGCCTATCTTCTAAAAAAACACTTAACAAATAAGGCTTTTCTATTCTAAATTCTCCTTGAAAAAAAGCTTGAAAAAAATTTTCAGCTTCATCAACTTTAAAATCTGTTAAAAAACCTAAATGTCCAGCATGAATTCCTAAAACTGCTTTATCGTATTCACAAGCTTTACGGCATAAAGAAATCAAAGTCCCATCTCCACCTAAAGAAATAACAAAATCAGATATTTTAAACAAATCATCCAATCCATACTTTGGCAAATCTAAAATTTCAGAACTTTCTTTAAATAATACAAGTTCAACTTTATATATAGATAAAATCGATTGAAGTTTTAAAATTTCCTTATCTAAACTCACATTGGGTCGTGTAACAAGTCCAATTTTTTTAATATTTTTATGATCTATTTTATTTTGCATAAAAAATTATATCAAATCTTAGCAAAGCAAAAGAATAAAAATACTATAATTTTGCTCATTATCTTAAAAAATCTTTTTCAAGGAATAAATTTGCGAAGTCATTATAATACAGACTTGGGAATTTCCCATGTTGGTCAAAGCGTTAAACTTTGCGGTTGGGTAAATAGCTACCGCGATCATGGTGGAGTTATTTTTATAGATTTAAGAGATAGAAGTGGTATTATCCAACTTGTTTGCGATCCAAATGATAGTAAAGAAGCTCATGAAATCGCTTCCAATGCAAGAAATGAATTTGTACTTATTGCAGAAGGTACTATTCGTCCACGTGGTGAAGGACTTGTAAATCCTAAATTAAAAACAGGAGAAATCGAAGTAGTTGTTTCTAAACTTACCATAGAAAATGAAAGTGCCGTACCTCCTTTTGCTATCGCTGATGAAAGTGTAAATGAAGAATTACGTTTAAAATATCGCTTTTTAGATTTAAGAAATCCTAAACTTTATGAAAATTTTGCCCTGCGTTCTAAAGCTTGTATAGCAGCTAGAAATTCTTTGGCAAATATGGGATTTTTAGAAGTTGAAACCCCTATTCTTACCAAAGCTACTCCTGAAGGTGCAAGAGATTATCTCGTACCTTCTCGTGTGCATCAGGGTGAATTTTACGCTCTTCCACAAAGCCCTCAGCTTTTCAAACAACTTTTAATGTGTAGCGGTTTTGATCGTTATTTTCAAATCGCAAAATGTTTTAGAGATGAAGATTTAAGAGCTGATCGCCAACCTGAATTCACACAAATTGATGTTGAAATGAGTTTTTGCGAACAAAAAGATGTGATCAATGTAGCCGAAACTTTTTTAAAAGATATTTTCAAAGCTTGCGGTAAAGAAATTCAAACCCCTTTTAGACAAATGCAATACAAAGACGCTATGGAGAATTATGGCTCTGATAAGCCGGATTTAAGATTTGATCTTAAATTTATTGATGTTATTGATATTTTCGCTAAGTCAAATAATGAAATTTTTGCAAATATCGCCAAAGATACAAAGAAAAATCGCATCAAAGCCATACGCGTTCCAAAAGGCGATACTATTTTTTCAAAAAGACAAATGCAAAGATTTGAAGAATTTGTGCGTAAATTTGGCGCTCAGGGCTTAGCTTTCATACAAGTTAAAGAAGATGGACTTAAAGGTCCACTTTGCAAATTCTTTAGCGAAGAAGATTTAAATGAACTCAGCAAACGCTGTGAGCTTGAAATAGGAGATGTGGTATTTTTCGGCGCAGGAACTAAAAAAACCGTGCTTGATTATATGGGAAGATTTAGAATTTTCTTAGCCAACGAGTTAAATCTTATAGATCCAAATGCCTTAGAATTCTTATGGGTTGTTGATTTTCCTATGTTTGAGCAAAATGATGACGGAAGTTATTCTGCGATGCACCATCCTTTTACTATGCCAAAAAATATCAATGAGACTGATTTAGAAGAAATTTCATCTATCGCTTATGATGTAGTACTAAACGGCGTTGAGCTAGGTGGAGGTAGTATAAGAATCCATAAAAACGATATTCAGCAAAAAGTATTTAAACTTTTAAATATCAATGAAGAACAACAAAAAGAAAAATTTGGTTTCTTACTTGATGCTTTAAGTTTTGGTGCTCCACCACATGGAGGTATCGCTATAGGACTTGATAGACTCATCATGCTAGTTACAGGAGCAAACAGCATAAGAGAGGTTATAGCCTTTCCAAAAACCCAAAGAGCGCAATGCTTAATGACAGATGCACCATCACCTGCTAACAATGAAGCAATGAGAGAATTAGGAATCAAATTAAGGGAGAATATAAAATGAAAGAATTGTTTTTAATCATAGGTGCACCAGGTAGTGGAAAAACTACCGATGCTAGTTTAATCGCACAAGCAGATGCGACAAATATCACACACTATTCAACAGGCGATCTTTTAAGAGCTGAAGTAGCAAGTGGGAGTGAGCTTGGAAAAACTATAGATAGTTTTATATCCAAAGGCAATCTTGTTCCTTTAGATGTTGTTGTAAATACTATAGTTTGCGCACTAAAAGCTGCTCCAACTAAAACTATCATCATCGATGGCTATCCAAGAAGCGTAGAACAAATGATGGAATTTGACAAGGTTTTAAGTGAGCAAAATGAAATTTGTCTTAAAGGCGTCATAGAAGTAAGAGTAAGCGAAGAAGTTGCCAAAGAAAGAGTTCTAGGCAGAAATCGTGGTGCAGATGATAATGAAGAAGTGTTTTACAATAGAATGAAAGTTTATACAGAACCTTTAAATGAAATTTTAGATTTTTATCAAAAGAAAAAACTTCATTTTATTATCGATGGAGAGCGCACTATCGAACCTATCGTTGCAGATATGAAAGAACTGATTAAAAAAATTCAAAGTATATAAGGAGAAAAAATGGATTTAAGCAAAATCAAAATCGGAGATATTCCAAATAAAATCAATGCCGTAATCGAAATTCCATACGGCTCAAACATAAAATATGAAATCGATAAAGATAGTGGTGCTATCATGGTAGACCGCGTTATGGCTAGCGCGATGTTTTACCCAGCAAACTATGGTTTTATTGCCAATACTTTGGCTGATGATGGCGATCCTGTGGATATTTTAGTACTTAATGAATATCCTATCCAAGCTGGAGCTGTGATTCCTTGTCGCTTAATCGGTGTTTTAATCATGGAAGATGAAAGCGGAATGGATGAAAAACTTCTTGCGGTTCCAAATTCAAAAATAGATGCAAGATACGATAATATAAAAACTTACACAGATTTACCACAAGCAACTTTAAATAAAATCAAAAATTTCTTTGAAACTTATAAAATTTTAGAGCCAAACAAATGGGTTAAAGTACAAGATTTCAAAGATGAAAAAGCTGCAATTGAAATTTTAGAAAAAGCAATCAAAAACTACAAATAATCCTAGCCCTTCAAAGGGCTAAACTCAAGGAAAACTCACAATGAAAAATATCGTTTTAGGTGGTGGTTGTTTTTGGTGTATTGAAGCTGTATTTGAACGCCTAAAAGGTGTAATTGATACTGAAGTTGGATATAGCGGAGGAAATCCAAATCCTAGCTATGAAAGCGTGTGTAATGGTGATGGTAACATAGAAGTTGTCAAAATAAATTACGATGAAAAACAAATCTCTCTTCTTGAAATCTTAACGCTCTTTTTTAAAATTCATGATCCAACAAGTATAGATAAACAAGGTGGAGATATTGGTATGCAATATCGCTCAATAATCTTTTACGAAAATGAAGAAGATAAAATTTTAGCTCAAAATTTCATCAAAGAACAGCAAAAAATATTTAGCAAAAAAATAGTTACTAAAATTTCAAGATTGCAAACTTACTACAAAGCTGAAAACTATCATCAACATTATTTTATAAATAATCCCAATCAAGGATATTGTCAAGCTGTAATAGCTCCAAAACTGCAAAAAATACAATCAGACTAATTTCATCTTTTTAAGGTTAAAAAAATTTCAACTTTATTCACAGCCTTTTCACGCTGTGATTTTCTTTTCAAAGTACTTAAAAATAGAACTTTAAGCTTTAAAATAAAGAAAAAATTATTTATTGTTTTTTAAGTTTTTTATGAATTTGTATTTAAATGTGAATAATTTTATTAATTAACATAATTTCCTAAGTTTAGCTATAAAAAATCCATCATAGTCTAAGCTTGGTAAAATCCGTCTGCATTTTGAAATTTCAGCAAATTCTTCACTTTGCCCTGCTTTAGCCTCAACATTTTCCAAATCAATATCTAAAAGCTCTAATTTAAACTCGCTTTTTAAAGCATTCTCTATCACTTCTTCATTTTCTTCCCTGGTAAAGGTACAAGTACTATATACAAGCTCTCCACCTATTTTTAATGCCTTTAAAGCAGAATGTAGAAGTTTTTTTTGAGTTTTTGCAATATTTTTGATTTCTTTATAACTTTTTTCCAAATCAAAACCTATTTTAGCAAAAGTTGAACAAGGTGCATCAAGTAAAATTTTATCAAATTTTAAAGGACACAAATTGCCTATATTTTTACCATCTTTCATAAAAACTTTAGCATTCACTCCGTAATTTTTAAGATTTTTTTTCAGAATAAAAAATCTATCCCTACTCATCTCATTGCAAGCTAAATAACCTGTATTTTGCATAAAATTTGCAAGATTGATACTTTTGCCACCCGGAGCTGCACACATATCAAGAACACTTTGCCCTGCTTTGACTTCTAAATTTAAAGCACACAAATAAGAAGAATAATTTTGTATATAAAAGCACCCCTCATTAAAAACTTTCATAGAACTTAAGATGGCTTTATCTTTAGCGTCAAACAAATAACAATAAGCATTGATCTTTTTAAATTTTAAATTTTGTTTTAAAAATTCTTTTTCTAATTCTTCAGTGCTAATTTTTAAAGTATTTGCAAATACACAAACATTTTTTTCTTGAGTAAAAGAAGATAAAATATTTTGCATTTCATCTTTGGTATAAAGTTTTTCTATTCTAGAGAGCAAAATAATCCTTTATCATGATAAAAGCAGCCAAAGAGTCTAATTTACCATCTTTTTTACGTGTATTTGCTATGCCGTATCCTAAAGCTTCTTTACTTGTTCCGCTTTCATCTACAAAGCAAATTTCTTTATCAAATTCAAGCAAAGAAACAAAATGCTTAATGCGTCTTGTCATTTCTTCTTCACTTGACCCACCCTTAGGAATGCCTACAATAAGTAAAGAAATCTCATGTATTTTAAGTAAATTTTTAATTTCATTAGCGGCTTGATTGCGATTTTTTCTTAAAACTGCATCTAAAGGCAAAGCGATCTTTTTATCTACGCAAAGCGCTACACCTATGCGTTTTAAACCTACATCTAAAGCCAAAGCTCTCATACTAAAACCCTTATAAAAAGCCCTTCTATGGAAATTTTTCCCTCAAGTTCGTATTCATAAACTTTTTGTCCATAAATTTTTAAAGCCTCATCAACACTCACACCTTTTTTACAAAACTCTAAAAATTCATCTTGATTTGTATCTATACTTGCAAACTCACTTACAAATTCTTTAAAATCACAGATTAACTTTGCTTTATTTTCCTTTAAAAGTAAATTAGTCCCTGTGCTTTCTCCTAGTCTTTGCGGTAAAACATATAAAGGCTTATTAAGCTCTAAAGCAAGCCTTGCACTTTGCATAGAACCACTTTTTATATCTGCTTGTGCAACCACAACAGCCTTGCTTAAAGCAATAACCAAACGGTTTCTTAGTAAAAAGTCATAATTTTTTGGCAAATAATCATCTTCGTATTCGCTTAAAGCTAAAGCGTTTTCATAAATTTGTTTAATGATTTTTTCATTAGTTCTTGGATAAATTTGATCTAAACCATTAGCAAAAATACCTATAGTATTTGGCATAGCTGCCATACTTGCAGTGATATCCACACCCAAAGCACCGCCACTTACCACGCAAAGATGGGTATTTTTAAGCATACTCACTAAGGAAAAAACACAATTTTTCGTATAAACACTCATACGCCTTGAACCTATAATAGCGATTTTATCTTGTCTTAATAAAGATAAATTTCCTTTGTAGTGTAATTTTTTAGGAGGCTTTTTTAAATCTTTAAAAAGTTTCAAAAATTCATCAGGCAAAATTTCACTTGCCATAAATTTCACTCAAATACACAAGATCAACGCCTTTTAACAAATCCTTACTTTGCTCTAAGGCTTTAAAAGTATTTTTCCTAGGATGTCCTATGGCTATAACAAAACCTTTTTTTTGTGCAAGTTTTACTGCGCTTTGAAGTTGTTTTTTAACATAATTAACATCATCTTCATTATCCAAAAACACATCTCTTTGTATATAAGGCATACTGAGTTCTTTAGCGATTTTATTTGCCTTAGAATTTCCTATAGTTTTAGAATCTACAAAAAATATATTTTGATTTTTTAAAGCCTCGTAAAGCTTTCTCATAGCTTCTTCATTGCTTGTAAATAAACTTCCTGTGTGATTATTGATATATCTTAAATCCTTAAAATCTTTTTTAATTTGCTTGATTTTTTTAAAAATTCTTTCTTTACTATCATTTGGATTTAAAGTATCAAGCTCGGGTTTATTGTAATTAATCGCTGCTAAAGGTAAATGCACCATATAAAAATCAAATTTTAAAGCAAGTTTTGGCGTTTCGCTATGGTTTTTATCTGGCGGGAAAAAAGAAGGATTTAACTTTAATTTTAAAGCTTTTAAACCTCTAACCTGACTTGCATTTGCCATATCGTCGATAATAATAGCAAGTTTTGGTTTTTTAGAAATTTTATTTAAATGAATATCTTCATCAAAAGTTAAATTTTGATCTTGGGTTAAATTTATATCTTTTGGAATAAAATTTTGCTCTAAACTCTGATTTTGTTCTAAACTTAAATTCTGCTCCACACTGCTTAAATTTTGCTCATTTAAACTTGTATTTAAATCATCAATTTCTTGAATTTTTTGCTCTAAAATACTTACAGATTTATTATTATCAAACTCACTCTCTTGAAAAATACCAATTTCGTAATGATCTTTGTTTGATGAAATTAAATCTTCTTGTTTATCAATAAAATAATCCGGCTTAACAGAAGAAACATCTTGGGAATTTTGATATTTTACTAAAATTCCCAAAGCTAAAGCTATACAAAGTAAAAAAAGTATAGCTATGATTAAATAACGCTGAATTTGAACTAATTTTTTCTTTGACAATGTTTAGTTCTTATCTTTATCTACTAATTTTTTAGCACTGATCCAAGGCATCATAGCACGCAAATTGCGTCCTGTTTTTTCTATCAAAGAATCATTCATATTTTTGCGTTCTGCATGCATTCTAGCAAAACCTGCACGGCGTTCTAAGATAAAATCTTTTGCAAAAACACCATTTTGTATATCTTTTAAAACACCTTTCATCGCTTTTTTAGTCTCTTCAGTGATAATCTTTGGCCCTGTAATATAATCGCCATATTCTGCAGTATTTGAGATAGAATAACGCATATCTGCAATACCACCTTGATAAATCAAATCCACAATGAGTTTCATTTCATGCAAACACTCAAAATAAGCCATTTCAGGTTCATAACCTGCTTCAACCAAAGTCTCAAAACCTGCTTGAATCAAAGCACTAAGCCCACCACAAAGCACGGCTTGTTCACCAAAAAGATCTGTTTCTGTTTCGGCTTTAAAGGTTGTTTCTATAATACCTGTGCGTCCGCCCCCAATCGCACTTGCATAACTTAAGGCTAAATTTTTAGCATTTTTACTTTCATCTTGATGGATAGCTATTAAACAAGGTGTTCCACCTCCTAAAGTAAATTCATTTCTTACTGTATGTCCTGGTGCTTTAGGTGCTATCATGATAACATCTACACCTTTTGGAACAACAATTTGACCATAATGGATATTAAAACCGTGTGCAAAAGCTATAGCCTTACCTTCACTTAAATTTGGTTTTATTTCGACATTAAAAATATCTGCTTGAATTTCATCAGGAGCTAAAATCATAATCACATCTGCTGTTTTAGAAGCCTCACTTACACTCATTACTTCAAAACCAGCATTTTTTGCTTTAACAGCACTTACACTACCTTCGCGAAGTCCGATAATTACATTTACGCCATTATCTCTTAAATTCATCGCATGAGCGTGCCCTTGAGAGCCAAAGCCTATAATTGCTACTTTTTTTGATTTGATTAAATTTAAATCACAATCTTTATCATAATATACTGTAATAGCCATATTCACTCCTTAAAAATTCAAAAATTAAAGGTATTATTATAGCAATTAAAGTATAAATTTCATATTTTTTTTATAAACTTTATGTAAGAATTTTACAAAAAATCATAAAGTATTAAAAGTGAAAGAATTTTTAAACAGTCTTAGTTATGGCATTAGCTCTCACGAAGTAAGCAATGAATTTAAACAAATTTTAAGAGAGCTTTTAGCCAATCACATCATCAAAGAACACAAAAACAAATATTATCTTAACAATGGTTTTGCCTTTGGAGTACTTGATATTTCAAGCAAAGGCACAGGTTTTTTACAATGCTTTGATGAAAGTTTCAAAAAAGATCTTTTGATAGAAAACAAAAACCTAAAAGGTGCAAACTATAAAGATATAGTCGCAGTAAAACTTCTACCTTTAAAGAAAAAACGCCCCGGTGCAAAGGTAATTTTAGTTCTAAAAAGAGCCAATGAAACCTCTTTAGTGATCACCAAAAGGTATGGCCAAGCCGTACTTGGAATGAATATCAAAACAGGATTAAGCACTGCCTTAAAAGCTTCTCAAAAATCCTTAAAAGCACTACCTTTAGGAACAGTTTTAAAAATAGAAAATGAAAATAACAATATCATAGAAGTTTTAGGACATATTGATGATGAAAGTATAGATGAAAAAATCTCCTTAGCTCTTTTTAATAAAAATAACGAATTTAGCGACGCTTGTATCAAAGAAGCCCTAGCAAACGGCGATAGTGTTGATGCGAGTATGTATGAAAATCGCATGGATTTAAGAGCCTTGCCTTTTTGCACTATAGATCCTATACATGCAAAAGATTTTGATGATGCGATTTATTTTGACACTCAAAAACGAGAAATTTATGTAGCTATTGCTGATGTTAGCGAATATGTTTATGCTTATAGTGCTATAGATAAAGAAGCAAGAAATCGTGGATTTTCTATTTATTTTCCGCACATTGCTATACCCATGCTGCCTCGTCCTTTAAGTGAAAATATCTGTTCTTTAAATCCTCATTTAGATCGCTTAGCGTATTGTTTTAAAATCACGCTCAATCATGAAAATAAAGTCATCAAAGAAGAACTTTTTGAAGGCATTATCAACTCAAAACGCCGTTTTAATTACGATGAAGTTGATGAAATTTTGGTACAAAAACCTGATTTAAAAGAACTTTCATGGCTTTATGAGCTTTTTGAAATCACAAAAAATTTACGCAAAATGCGTCTTAAAAATGCCTTTGAATTTCGCACCGAAGAATTAAGAATGAATTTAGATGATAATTTAAGTCTAAAAAGCACAGTTTTTGAAAAAGACACGCCTTCGCATAATTTGATCGAAGATTGTATGCTTTTAGCCAATAAAGCGGCAGCAAAACTCATAGATATAGGTATTTTTAGAAATCACTTAAGTGCTGATACAAGAAAAATCGATAAACTTTTAAATGAATTACGCGAACTCGGAATCGATGTAAATTTTAAGCCCAATCTTCCTGAACTCATACGAGACATACAAGCTTTAGCCGATGAGTTAAATTTAAGAGCAGAAGTAGATAAACTCATCATCAAAGCACAAAAAAAAGCAGAATATTCTAGTGTAAATGCGGGACATTTTGGCTTAGGTTTTGATAAATACTCACATTTTACAAGCCCTATAAGAAGGTATTCTGATCTTATTTTACACAGACTTTTAAAAGCCAAACAAAAAAACGATGAAAAACTTTTTAATTATCTGCTTTTAAACATAGAAAGCACTTGCGAGAGTCTTAGTACGCTTGAAAGAGAGGCGGATAAGGTTGCTTTTGATTTTATGGATAGAAAATTTGCTAGATGGGCAGCCAAAAATATAGGCAAAAAATTTAAAGCTTTAGTTGTGCAAAATGATGGAGCTTGCATAGCCAAACTAGATGATGAAATCAAAGGAGCGGATATAATCCTTTATGATACGCGTGTAAATTTACTAGAAAGTGTTGAAGTGCAAATCATGGAAGCGGATATAGTTATGGCAAAAATTTATGCTAAAATCACCCAAAGACTTATAAAGGAAGAAAATGTATAGAAAAGAGCTTCAAACCCTGCTTTCTAAAGATTCAATACCTAATTTTTTCTTTCTTTATGGAGCAGATAATTTTCAAAGCGAACTTTATGCTGAATTTATAAAAGAAAAATATAAACCCGATGAAACTTTAAAACTTTTTTTTGAAGAATACAACTTCACTCATGCAAGTGATTTTTTAAGCGCAGGATCGCTTTTTAGCGAAAAAAAATTATTAGAAATTAAAACCTCTAAAAAAATTCCAATAAAAGATCTTAAAATTTTAGTCGAACTTTGCAAAAACAATGCGGACAATTTCTTTCTTTTAGAATTTTATGATGAAAGTTCAAAGCAAAGTGACATAGAAAAAATTTTCTCTCCTCATTTTGTAAGATTTTTTAAAGCTAACGGAGCTAAAGAAGGCGTGGAGCTTTTAAGCATAAAAGCAAAACAACTAAGGGTTGAAATCACTCAAAATGCTTTATTTACTCTTTTTACAAGTTTTGATGAAAACTTGTATCTTGCTGCAAGCGAACTTAATAAATTTAGCGGTTTAAGAGTAGATGAAAAAACCATAGAACAATACTGCTATAGTTTAAATACAGGAAGTTTTGAAAGCTTTTTTGATAAAATTTTAAAAAAACAAGACTTTAAAAGCGAACTTGAAAAAATTTTAGATAATTTTAATGAAATTGCTTTAATCAACTCTTTATATAATTCTTTTTATCGTTTATTTAAAATCGCACTTTATGCTAAAGTCAATGGCAAAATTGATTTTAAAGAGCTTTTAGGCTACACTCCACCCCCTCAAGTGGGACAAAATTTAAGCTCTCAAGCCTTTAGTTTAAAAATCGAACAATATAAAGAAATTTTCACTCTTTTACTTAAAAGCGAATACGAACTTAAAACCAATCCTAAACTCGTAAAAAAAGAATTTTTGATTTCGAATTTGCTTAAACTTGCAAGGATTTTAAAAAGTTAATTTTTAATCTTCAATCCTCTTCACTTCTTTTTAATTGTATTAAAATAATTTAAAATGATTGTATTG
>NZ_MJXO01000041.1:0-448 GCF_001762835.1 Campylobacter sp. BCW_6466 | reverse complement strand
CTTTAACTTCAATGCCTTCACCCTCAATACCATTTTTACTTCCATCTATATGGATTGCATCATTGCCTGCTTTAATAACACCACCTTTTTCTATAGTGATTTTACCAATATTAACGGGCTTTTTATTTGTATCAAATGCATAAAAAGTTATACCATTGTTGCCTGCTTCTATAGTTCCTTTATTTGTAAGGGTTTCTATCTTGTTGCCATCACCTATGAAGATAGCATTGCCGTTTTGATTTTTGATTAGGCCTGTGTTTTCAAAATTTTTAATAGTGGAGCTTGTTTGAAGCCAACTTTGAATGAATATTGCTCCTGATAATTGTTTGGCTCCAGATGTTCCTTCTATAGTACCACTGTTTTTAAAATTATCTATAGTAGTGCTTGATATATTTATACCTACTCTTCCTGAAAGAATACCTGAGTTATCAAAATTTGTTATAGTAGA
>NZ_MJXO01000040.1:0-108681 GCF_001762835.1 Campylobacter sp. BCW_6466 | reverse complement strand
GAAAACATCCTTGCTACTAAAAAAGGTTTAGAACAAGACAATCAAGCTGTTAAAGAATCAGTTCAAACCGTATCAGTTGTAGAAGGTGGTAATCTAACAGCAAGAATTACTGCTAATCCAAGAAACCCACAACTTATTGAACTTAAAAATGTTCTAAATAAACTTCTTGATGTTTTACAAGCTAGAGTAGGTTCTGATATGAATGTTATTCATAAAATATTTGAAGAATACAAAAGCTTAGATTTTAGAAATAAAATCTCTAATGCTTCAGGAAGTGTTGAATTAACTACTAATGCTTTAGGCGATGAAATAGTTAAAATGCTAAAACAAAGTTCAGACTTTGCTAATGCTTTAGCTAATGAAAGTGGAAAATTACAAACTGCTGTTCAAAGCTTAACCACTTCTTCAAATTCTCAAGCTCAATCTTTAGAAGAAACTGCAGCAGCTTTAGAAGAGATCACTTCTTCTATGCAAAATGTTTCAGTTAAAACTAGTGATGTTATCACTCAATCTGAAGAGATTAAAAATGTTACAGGTATTATAGGAGATATTGCAGATCAAATTAATCTTCTAGCTTTAAATGCAGCTATTGAAGCAGCTCGTGCTGGAGAACATGGTAGAGGCTTTGCTGTTGTGGCTGATGAAGTTAGAAAACTAGCTGAGAGAACTCAAAAGTCTTTATCTGAAATAGAAGCTAATACTAATTTACTTGTTCAATCTATCAATGATATGGCAGAAAGTATTAAAGAACAAACTGCAGGTATTACTCAAATCAATGATAGCGTAGCACAAATTGATCAAACTACTAAAGATAATGTTGAAATTGCTAATGAATCAGCTATTATTTCTAGTACAGTAAGTGATATAGCTAATAATATCTTAGAAGATGTTAAGAAGAAGAGGTTTTAACCTTAGATAACTAGCCAAAAAGCTAGTTATCTCTAAATTTACTTATTGATTTAAAATTTGATTTTTACTCTTACATAAATTCTGCCAATTTGAAGCACTTTTGATTTCAAGACATTGTTTTAAACTTTCTTTTTCAGCTTGTATATTTTGCATTCTTTCATAAGTTAAGGCTTGGATATATAAAGCTCTTGCTCTATCTTCATCTGAAAGTTTTAATTTAAGTAAATCTGTTAAAACAGCTAAACTTTCTTCATTTTTATTGATTTTAGTCAAAGCATCAAGATATATAAATTCTAAATTAGGACTAAAAAGATTTATACCTTTAAAATTTTGATAGTCAATGGCCTTAGGTGCGTAAGTTAAAATAGTTGTTTGCATATTATGATCATTAGCGTAAGAAAGTAAAGCATCATAAGCTTCCACCATACTAAAATTCATTGGAAAACTTTCTAAAATTTGCAAAATTTTAATGGCTTGATTATAGTCATTTAAACGCAATAAAGATAAAAATTGCAAATAATAAGCCTTAAAATTCTCATCATCACTTTTTAAAATTCTAGAATTAGCTATGTCTTTAGAAATTTTAATCACCTGAGGATATTGTTTATTGTCAAAAAGAATAGATGCTTTTTGAAGACCATAAAATATAGAATCTTCATTATAATTTTTATCTATATAATCAAGTGCTTGTTCAACATTAGAAGTTCTGATAAGACAAGCTAACATTTGTTTTTTATTCTCAATTTTCTGACCTATATCATAAGCACTAAAACGCATAAAAATATTTGCAGCATTGATACAATTATCAGCTTTTATGGCATTTTTTAAATCATTAATGGCTGCTTTCTCTAAAAATTGAGTAGCATTTGGAATTTTTTTACTTTCTATAAGATCTTTATAAGCTAAAATGGCACTAAAATTTCCCTCTTTATAATAAAGTGCAACATCTTCATCTAAAGCTTTATTTGCAATATTCTCATCTTTATTTGCATATTGCTTCATTAAATCTGTATAACGCTGATGCAAAAAGCTTGCATTATTATCACCTAAAGCAAAGAATACCTCATCACTTGCTTTTTTGATTTCATCTAAATACCTACCATCTAAATAATCATCCATATACAAATCAAGGTATTTTTTAGCATCACTAGATCTGTTAGTATGTGATAAAACTAAGGCTAAATCTTTTAAAGTTTCTTCATAACTTGGATCAAGTTTGGACATTTTAGCAAAGGCGTCTTCATAAATACTTGCACTTATATCAAATTGTCCTTTTTGATTAAATAATTTAGCAAGTTCTAAAGATCTTGGAATATCTTTTCCAAAATATTCAGGATTGGCTTTTAAAATAGTGTTAATATACTCTATAGCTTTATTTACTTGCCCATTTGAAAGCAAATTCTTTGCCAAACTCATAGCTGCTCTTGCAGCTAAATCTAAATTTTTTGTATTAAAATAAGTATTTTCATAAATATTTACAGCTTTTTCTTTTTCATTTAAATTATAAATATAGTCTGCATAATCAAGTTTTGATAACTGAGTAAAATAATTATTAGGTTGTTCATTATCCAAAATCGACATTGTATATTCTACATCAGCACGCTGAGCTAAAGCGATATAAGTTCTTAACATTATATGTAAAACTTCTGAAAAATTTTTATCACTTGTAAAAGTACGCGTCCAATTTTTAGCATCATCAATCATCTTTTCTAAAATTTGTTGATCACGCATGCTCGGATCTTGGGTATAAAGTTTATTTTGAGCTCTTAATTTATATAGTATAAATTCACTAGTAAAAATACTGCCACGATATCTATTGATAGCATTTTGAGCATCAATAGCAACCTGACTATAATTAGCCTTATCGTATTCTTTTTTGATGCGCAAATAAGTATTAATATCTGCACTTTGAGGGATGACAACAGGATCAGAATTTAAATCCAAAGCTCCAACATAAGGCAAGCTCTCGTGTGGAAAATTGATATTAAAATCAAGTCCATCATAGTCTTTAATAGGTGCTAGCTCTGGTGCAAAAATAAAAGTAAAAGCCTTACTTTTATGCGAACTTGATGAACTAAGTTCTTTATCTATATAAATATTTTGAGAAGTGTCAAACATTTTTGCTTGTATTTTTGGCAAAATGATCATTTTAATTTTTTGAGCTTCTTGTATAAATTTTAAATCAAAAGCAGAAAAACTCTGATCTTTTAATTTATTATCAACCATACCTGCAATATCACATTCAAAATGAACTTTTGATTCGGTAATAAATTTTTGACATGTAAATTCTAAATCATTACTCGCATGTAAAACTGCAAAAGCTTGATTATTTTCGCGACCCGTGTTTAAAACAAGCTCAAAAGCAAAAGCATTTAAAAAACTTAATAAAATTAAAAATAATATTCTCATAAAATAATTATAGCAAAACTCTTATAACATTAACAATATAGCAAAAGTGCTTATACAAACACAAAAAGCTAAAATAAAATTTTGTATAAAACTAAACTTAATATTATGAACCCTATCATTTTTCATAAATAAAGCATGAATTAAAATCTTTAAATACGCATAAAGCATAATAACAGAAGATAAAGCCACAAAAAGTGCCAAATACCAATATCCATTTAAAATTGCTGTATTTAAAATCATAAATTTACCCCAAAATACTCCAAAAGGCGGGACACCTGCTAAAGAAAGCACACTAATGCTCAAACAAAAAGCAATTAAAGGTTTTTTAACCAAAAGTCCATTTAAACTCTCATAAGAATTATTCTCATAATTGCTTAAAATCATAAATACAGCATAATTTGCAAAAGCAAATAAAGTCCAATATCCAAAAATAGCAAGCAAAATTCCATCAAAATTTTGTTCTTTTAATAAAGGAATACAAGCCACCAAAACCAAAGAAGAATGCACTACAGAACTATAAGCAAACATTTTTTTGATATTGTTTTGACTTAGAGCCGCAAAAGCACCTATAAGCATAGAAAAAATCGCTAGAACTATTATGATATATTCAAAACCTGTATTATTTAAAAAATCAAACAAACGAATAACCACAACCAACATGGCAACTTTTGGCACAACTGAAATAAAAGCAACCAAATTTGTATGTGCTGCATAATACACGTCTTTAAGCCAAAAATGAAAAGGCGCCAAAGAAAGCTTAATTGCACAAAGAACGAAAATCATCACTCCAGCACCCAAAAGCATGGGATCTTTTTGAAACTCATTTTTTAACGCTAAATTAGCAGATAAATCTAAAGTTCCTGTTTTTAAATAAATAAAAGCTACAGCCATAACAAAAAATCCAGCTCCTACAGCCGCTACACTAAAGTATTTTATTGCACTTGAAATAGCATTATTACTTCCACGCATTGCTATTAAAGTATAAAGTGCTAAAGAAGAACTTTCAAGTCCTATAAAAATAAGTACTAAATTTGAGCTTGAAACCATCAAAAGCAAAGATGCAATCATAAATAAAAATAAAGCATAAAATTCACCTTGATTTTCTTCTTTTTGCATTAAAAGATATAAAAATGAAAAACACAAAATCACCAAAGAAGCATAAAATGAAACAATATCATTATTTAAAGTAGCCAAAAAAGCTTTTGCTTCTAAACCTTGAGCATTTGCATTATTTAAAATCAAAAAAGCACTTACAATTAAAGATAAAGAACTTATGCCAATATAAAACGATCGATGAAATTTCCAAAAACCAGAGCAAAGCAAAAGAACTATTGCGGTTGTAATTAAAAATAAAAATGGATAAGATAAGCTTATATTTAAAAGTTCTAAATTTAAAAAATTATTTAACATTTGCCTCTCCTATTTTAGATAAAAAATCTAAAGTATTTTGCTCCACAGCTCTAATATTCATTGTTTTTATAAGATTATCCACATCTTTTTGTATCGGCTTTAAAAGTATATTTGGCATAAGCCCTAGTCCAAAAATCATTACTACAATACACACAAGCGCTACTATTTCTCTAAAGCGTAAAGAAAAACCCTCTATAAAGCTTTGTTTTTGCATGAAAAATATTTTTCTAAATACTGCGAACATATAAATCGCTCCTAAAATAATCACCAAACCTGCCAACAAAGCGTAAAATAAATTAATCTTTGCTATACCTAAAAGAATTAAAAACTCTCCCACAAAAGAAACAGTTAAAGGCAAAGAAACACTCGCAAGTAAAATTAGCATAAAGAAAATTGAAAATAAAGGTGCTTTTTTGGCCAAAGAATGGTAAAAAGAAATATCATAAGTATGATATCTTTGATATAAAAGTTCAACCATTAAAAATAAAGATCCTGTTACAATACCGTGTGCAAACATATAAAAAACCGCACCACTAATACCTAAAGCATTTAAAGAAAAAATTCCCAAAATCATCACACCAAGATGTGAAATAGAACTATAAGCGATCAATTCTTTAATATTTTCTGCTCTATAAGCAATTAAAGCATTATAAACGATACTCACTATACATAAAGCTACAATTAAAGGCATAAAATACACACTCGCATCTGGAAAAAGTGGTAAACAAAAAAGTAAAAATCCAAAAGGAGCCATTTTAAAAACTACAAGCATTACAGAAACAAGCACAGGCGAATTTGCATAAACCTTAGGTGCCCAAGTATGAAGTGGAAATAAAGGAGCTTTGATAGCAAAAGCGATAAAAAATGCTCCAAAAAGTAAAAGTTGCTCTGTGAAATTTACTGCTGAGGCATTATTTTTCCAAATTTCCAAGTCAAAAGTGAAAATATTTAAAAGTTGATAATTTAAATAAGCTTGATAAATCAATGCTACAAGCATTAAAATTGAACCCGCAAAAGCATAGATAAAAAATTTCACCCCTGCTCTAAAATCTTTACCATAAACTCCCATAATATAAAGCAAAGGCAAAAGAGAAAATTCCCAAAAAACATAAAATAACAAACCATCTTTTGCGCTAAAAAGTCCCATAATGGCAAATTCTAAAAAGAATATACAAGATACAAGTGCTTTTTGTTCCAGCTTTAAAAATAAAAAGCTTAAAAATATCATCAAAGAACTTAAAAGCATCAACACAAGTGCAATACTGTCTACTCCTACATGAAAGCTAAAAAATTTCAAAATTTTAAAAGAGAGATTATAATCAAAGCTTGCCCCTTGTAAAAAATCCGCAAAAATATCCAAATTTAAAGCCAAAATTATAAAACTTACAACAACGCTAAAAACCTTAACGCCTCCGCGATTTAAAAGCAAAACTACAAAAGCAGAAATTAAAGGAAAAAATATCAAATAATTTAGCATTTTACACCATCCATACCAAAATCAACAAAATCACAAAAGCTGCCACCAAAAATCTAAGCATTAAGTTTAAGCTGTTTGGCATAATCATTTTTTGTGAAATAATTTGAGAATACAAAGCAATTTTTTCAACTATTCTATCAAAAATATAAAGATCACAATGCTTTAAAATCGCACATAAACTTTCATATTTTGAAACAATAAATTGATGATAGAATTTAGGAATAAAATAATCATTACTTAAAAGTTTGTGAATTTTATTTTCTTCAATACTTTCTTTAAACCAAGAATTTTTATAAGCAAAAATAGCCAAAATTACACCCAAAATAGCTACTACACTCGCACTAATCATTACAATTTGATTTTGCGCATCGATAAAAACTAATTTTGTGCTTAAATATTCAAAAAAACTATGTTCAAAAAATCCTGCAATAATAGCTAAAACCATCAAAGGACTCATAGCTAAAAGTGCGATTTTACTTGCTTCATGTGGATGTTCATCATGTCTTGCAGGGGTAAAAAATACCAACATTAAAAGTCTAAAGCTATAAAATGCTGTTAAAAAAGCTGCGATTAAAAGCACCAAAAAAATACCATGGTGAAAAGAAATGAAAGAATATCCTAAAATCAAATCTTTAGAGAAAAATCCTGCAAAAGGATAAATTCCTGCTAAAGCTAAAGATCCTATACACATCAAAATAGCTGTAAATTTTAAAGGTTTAAAAAGTCCACCCATTTTTTTAATGTCTAATTTATCATTCATAGCATGCATTACATTTCCAGCACCTAAAAAAAGTAAAGATTTAAAAAAAGCATGTGTAGCTAAGTGAAATAAAGCTATACCATAAGCCCCAAGTCCTGCAGCTACAAACATATATCCAAGTTGCGATAAGGTAGAATAAGCAATAATGCGTTTTAAATCCCTAGCCACCAAAGCCATAGAAGCTGCAAAAATCGCTACAAAAGCTCCAAGTAAGGCAATAATATAAGAAACCTCAGGAACTAAATCATAAAGCGTGCTCGCACGAATTACCAAATAAACCCCCGCTGTTACCATGGTTGCTGCATGGATTAATGCAGAAACAGGAGTTGGCCCTGCCATAGCATCAGCAAGCCAAGTGTGAAAAGGAAATTGTGCAGATTTTCCCATAGCCCCTATAAATAAACAAGTTGCGATTAAGATCAAAGCGTTGCGATCTAGGCTTTGTGCCATGGAAAAAACTTCATCATATTTTAAAGTTCCTGCTTGTAAATAAAGCCAAAAAATTCCTAAAAGCATACCCAAATCCGCAATACGATTCATAATAAAGGCTTCATTAGCCGCAAAAGAATAAGTATCATTTTTATACCAAAAACCTATAAGCAACCAAGAGCAAAGCCCAACGCCTTCCCAACCTACAAAAAGTCCTAAGAAATTATCACTCATAACTAAAAAAAGCATAGAAAAGACAAAAAGTCCTAAATAAGCAAAAAATTTATTAAAACCTTCATCATGAGCCATATAAAAAATACTATAAAAATGCACACAAGTAGCTACAATACCTACAACACTCATCATAGTAAGCGAAATGGCATCTATATCAAATCCAAAATTTACTCCAGCAAACCATTCAAACAAACTCACATTAAAAGCTTCATTGCAAAAAAGCAAATACAAAGAACAAAAAGCACTCAAAGCTACTAAAAGTGAACAAATTATCCCTACAAATTGTTTTTTCTCACTCAAAGCAAAACAACTTGCAAACAAAAAAGCTATAAAAGGACTAAAAAGAGAAATCAAAGCCAAATTTTGCATACTAAGCCTCCACTTCTTTTAAACTTTTTAACTCTAAAGTGCCTTTTCTTCTATACCAAAGCACACACAAAGCTACACCAACAGCTACTTCACAAGCCGCTACACCCATGATAAAAAGTGCAAAAACCTGTCCATTTAAATCATTGTGCATTTTAGAAGCTGCTACCAAGGCTAAATTAGCACTATTTAATAAAATTTCACTCGAAATAAAAAGCATAATGAGATTTTGTCTTTTTAAAATCCCTACAAGCCCTATAACAAACATTAAAATAGCGACAAAAAAATACTTTTCTATCATTGTTTTTCCTTTGTAAGCTCTTTATGAGTAAGAGTGATAGCACAAACTAAAGCAATCAAAAGCAAAATAGCTATAAATTCAAAAGCTAAAAGATATTTTGAAAAAATCGCTAAAGCCAGTTGTTTATTAAAATCAAACAAAGCAGGATCATTTAAAGGCAAATCCGTGCTGATATTTTGGTATTTAAAACCTATAAGCATGGCCAAAAGTAAAATTGCACTTAAAACTACCAAAGTAAAAAAACTTTTTTTAGCTTTAAGTTGTTCTTTAAATTCTTTAGAAGCATCAAAAAACATCATCGCGAAACTATAAAGTCCAAGCACAGCTCCACTATAAACAATAATTTGTATCACGCCTAAAAACTCTGCATCAAGTAAAAAATAAAATCCCGATAAAAACACCATTCCACCCGCTAAAGCCGAAAGAGAATAAAGCATATTTTTACTTAAAACCGCAATGCCAAAAAAGCCTAAAACCACTACACTAAAAAATACAAAAGCCAAATTTTCTATCATTTATTTTCTCCTTGCTCTTGTGTATTTTGATTTTCTAAGGCTCTTTCTTGCATCACATCGTAATAATTTGGTGTTTTTACCACCAATAAATCAGCATCTTTTCTAAGGCTTCCCGCTCCTTCAAATTCAACTTGATTTTTAAGCTTATCAATAGGAGTTAAAAAATCTTGCTTATAGCCAAAATAAGACCTTTGCTCAGCTGCATTTTCATACTCTGTTCCATGCACTATAGCAAGTTCAGGGCAAACCTCAGCACAAAAACCACAATAAATGCAACGCCCTAAATTAATACTATAATTTCCTACTTTTTTACGCCCATTTTCATCTAAAGAAGTTTCCATTCTAATACAATTGCTAATGCAAATTTTTTCGCAAAGCCCACAACCTATACATCTTTCGTTTTCGCTTTCTATAAAACGCATCAAACGATGAACAGCACGGTAACGATTGTCAAGTTTTACCTTTTCAAAAGGATATTTAATCGTAGCGCTATTATTTCTCTTAAGCAATTCTCTCATCATCACAAAAAGCCCTATAAAAAGCTCTAGTTTAACGCTTCTACGCAAAGCTTGTGAAATTTTCTCCCAAGCGCTAACAGGAGTTTTTCTTTTCTCATCCACTAAATAATAATTTTTCATATTAAACTCCTATAAAAGAACTGCCAAAGCAGTGATTAAAAGGTTTAAAACCGCTAAAGGGATTAAGATCAAATAGCACATTTTCATCACTTGATCTGGACGCAATTGCGGAAAAGCAGCTCTTGCCCAAAAATACCAAAAGAAAATAAAACTTGATTTTACTATCATCATAATCCAACCAGGAATAATCCAAAAGCTATTAAAACCCCCTAAAAACAAAAGAGTTACCAAAATAGCTCCAGCTATCATAGAAGCATATTCACCTATGAAAAACATACCCCATCTTAAACCCGAATACTCCGTTCCATAACCCGCTACAATTTCAGCATCATTTTCCGTCAAACAAAGCGGAGTTCTATTGGTCTCTATAAATAAAGCAATTATAAAAAGCACAAAAGCCAAGGGCTGTTTAAAAATAAGCCAAGAAAAAAATCCATCACTTTGATAATTGTTAATATCCACCAAAGAAAAAGAACCTACAAGCATTACAATAGCAATCAAAGCCAAAACTCCTACGCTTTCATAGGAAATAATCGCTACAAGCCCTCTTGCAGCCCCTAAAATCGACCATTTATTATTACTTGCAAGTCCACCCAAAAACACCGCATAAAAGCAAAGCCCTGAAGTACCGATGACAAAAAGCAAAGCTACATTGATATCTGCCACTATAGGCTGAATCACCCTTCCAAATAAAGTAAATTCAGGTAGCATAGGAATAGCTGCTAAAGAAACAAAAGCACAAATAGCAGAAATCAAAGGTGCTATAGCAAAAATAAATTTTTGCGAATTTGAAGGGATTATATCTTCTTTAGTAAAAAGTTTTATCATATCAGCTACAAGTTGAATAAGCCCAAAAGGCCCTACCATATCAGGCCCTATGCGTCTTTGAAAATAAGCTAAAACCTTTCTTTCAGCATAAGTTGCAAGACCTGCTAAACTCGCAAATATTGCAATGATAATAATACATTTAATCAAAGTCTCTAAAGCAAAAAAAGCAAAATCACTCATGGTTTGCTCCTAATTTTTCTAAATTCGCCACAACAAATCTTTCATCAAAAAAGCTTAGCGTGTCAAGTTTTTCATCAAAATACGGCAAGAAAGCTCCATTTTTTATATCCTTATCCACACGCACACTAAGGCTTAATTCTTTATCTTTTATTTTAAGTTTTACAAGATCTTTATCTTTTAAATTTTTCTCTTTAGCTAAATTTTCACTTACGCCTAAAAAAATCACCTCATTAATCGCACTAGCACGATTTGAAAATCTACCAAATTGATAGCTAGGATTAGCGCTATAAAGCAAAATTTCATCTTCTTTTAGGTTTAAATTTTCAAAATTTGGAGAGACGAATTCTTTTTTAGCAACTTGTTTAAAACATTCTAAATTAAGCTCATATCCCCTTTTACAATCGCCTGCATTGGTATAAAAATTGTCTAAATGATCAAAATCAATCGGAGAAAAACCTTTATTTATAGGGAGTCTCTTAGTATAATTTATAGTATATTCCTCATCAAAACCTAAAGCATTAGCTAAATCATTTAAAAAATATCCCTTAAATTCTAAAGCAGCGTTAGTTGGCACCACTCTTTTATCATAATTTAAAAAAGTTCCTTCTTGCTGATTTAAACTCGCACTAGCTAAATTTGCATGCTCTTCATAAGAAAAACTAAAATCACCTTTTTCATTGTAGCCTAAAGTCTTGCCTTCTTGTGTGTTTTTATCCAAATCACAAATCATAGCCACACCTAAGGTATTAGTATGCGTAGGATTTAAAAAGACTTTAAAAGGAGTGGTATTTTGGATCAAAGCAAGTAATTTAGCAAGTTTTTTGGCATTTTTATGAAAATAAAAATCACTCCCTATAACAAGAGTAAAATTTACTTTTTTGAGCAATAAATCTTCTAATTTATCTTCATCTATGCCTAAATTTTTAGCAAAAACAGAGCGTTGTACTTCTATGATTTTTTTTACTTTTTTAGGTACGACTTTTTTTACTTCTTTTTGGATTTCATTACCTTCTTCATCTTTTTCTATGACTTGTTCTACAACTTCTTCGTTGATACTTTCTTCTATTTCTTTATTTTCGCTAACAAAAAACTCTGCTAAATGAGTTTTAATACCTTCATCTTGGCTAAATTTTTGAAGTAAAAAATATAAAATTTGCTCTTCATCGCCACTTTTATGAATGTGCGGGATAAAATTTTTAGAATATTTTGCTATACCCATATCTTCCATAGGATGAAAATAAAGCCCTGAGCCTTTATTCATCACTAAAGCATTGTTGATTTTATAGCTAAGTGTTGGAGCATCATATCTTAAAAGCATTCCAGCTACAACCAAAAAATCACTTTTTGTTATATCTTGAGTATTAGCACTATAAAACTCGCCAGAATTAGCGATAAATTCTTGTAAAAATTCTTTAAATTTCAAAGCTTCTTCATTGATCAAAGAAAGATTAAATTTCTTTTTTAAATTTTGTAAAATCAAAGCTTCTTCATTGGTAATAAAACTATTAAATTTAATGTTTTTAATTTCATTTTTCTCAAAAAGCTCCACAAGTTCTTTAAAGGCTTTTTCATCTTTATCCGCCTCATTTTGCGTATCAAAAGCAAATCTTGCAGCCTTATTTAAACTCGCAAAGGCAAAATCATTACTCACACGATAAATTTTTTCTTTTTGATTGCTAATACCACTTTGCTTAATATCATAATACATCAACTCACAATCGCTTGAATGCGGATTTGAAGCAGGAATTCTCTTAAGTTCCCAAATATTTGAAGTATATTGAAATTTCGAACCTATCAAAGCTCCTGTTGGACACACGCTTGTACATTCTCCACAAAATGAACAATCAAGCGTATCGCCATTTGCAGGGCCTATCAAACTTTTTTGAAATTTAGTCCAAATCGCATAAGCATCTTTTCCCATGCTCTCTTTAAAGCTATTATCCACACTATCTCCGCCACGAGGAACAGTCTTTAAAGCACTTTCGCCGATTTTATCCTTACAAACTGTAATACAACGCTCACACACTATGCAAAGTGCGGGATCGTAATTAATCATTCCCCAATGTTTATGTGGTTTATGCGTGTCTTTAATCCAATGTTTTTGAACATTTACACGACTTTTATGAGTGAAATTTTGCAATTCACACTCGCCTGATTTATCGCAAACCCCACATTCTAAAGGATGATTAATACAATAAGCTTGCATGATCTCATTTCTTTCATCCCAAAGATTTTGCAAATCACTTTCTACAACCATACCCTCTTTTGCTTTAGTATTGCAAGAATATACCTTTTTACCATCAGCTTCAACCATACACATACGACAAGCCAAAGTAGGACTACAGCCCGAAAGATAGCAAATCGCTGGGATAAAAATATCATTTCTTCTTGCTATATTTAAAATATATTCGCCTTCTTCAAAGGCGCAATCGATACCATTAATCTTAACTGTCATTTTGCTTCCTTTATGCGAATTGGAGTAAAATCAAAACCATTGTTTTCATAATTTAAAAAAGCTATGGTGCCTTGTAAATTTTCATCTAAACAAAGCTTGGCTTTAAGACTAAAATCTTTAGCCAAAATTTCAACTTCACTTTGATCTTTACATTTTGCAATTTGTAAAAATTGCCTTGAACAATGTAAATTTTTATCTTGCAAATTTGCTCTAAAAAGCACTAAACCATCATAATTATCTAGTTCTTTTAAGGTGTTTAATTTTGCCTTTTTAAAATCGCATTCTTCTTCATCGCTATCTAAAATCTTTAATTCATATTTTACGCTTAAGAAATTCAAAAAATATTTGATATTTTCGCTATCTTTATAAAAATGGATATTTTTATCTATAATTAAATACTTAGCCTCTTTTAAAAAAGCAAGCACTTCACCTGCTTCTTCCTCTCCAAAACAAGATTCAGCACTTAAATATCCCTCATCTAAATCGCAAAAATGCCCTTCATCGCTTAATTTACAAAGCAAGGCCAAAACAAAACTCAAACTTGCAATTTCGCATTTGTAAAATTTAGCTTTTAAATTTTTATCTTCCAAACAAGAAATATTAATGCTATTTATGCCTATTTTTTCACATAAATTTTTGTTTTTAAGGCTTGGCATATCTAAAAAACAAAGAGCATTATCATAAATCATACCCTCTCCTTTTTTATAACAATAGTCCAATCCACTTGATTAAATTTCAAAGAATTTAAAAGCTCACAGCCTTGTTCTTTTACAAAAGAAAAACTTTTTTCAACAGGAGAAAAATCGCCGATTTCAAAAAGCACCACTAAAACCTCACCTTGTTTTGCTTCTTTTATGATTTGTGCTAAATCTTCAAAAAGCTCTTTGCTTTTTCTTAAATCTACTCTTTTCATCGATCTATCTCACCTAAAACTATATTTACATTACCCATAATGGCTACAACATCAGCCAAATAAGTACCTACAAGCATTTCTTCAAAAAACGCACAATGCCAATAACTAGGCGTTCTAGCCTTTAAACGATAAGGTCTTCCTGTACCATCACTATGGATAAAAAAGCCAAGCTCACCTTTTGGACTTTCAGTAGGCACATAAACTTCGCCTTTAGGAGGTTTTAAACCTTGAGTAATTAAAACAAAATGCTGCATTAAGGAATAATTCTGCGTTAAAATTTGCTCCTTTGAAGCACTTACATACTCAGGATGCGTAGCTAAAATTTCAGGCGGAGTATCTTTATAAAGCGTGGCACATTGTCTAAGGATTTTCAAACTTTCACGAAATTCTTGCATATAAACTTTATATCTTGCATAAGAATCCCCTTGCGTAGCATAAGGCACACCAAATTCAACTTCATTATAAAGCAAATAAGGCTCTTCTTTGCGTATATCGTATTTTATACCGCTTCCTCTTAACATCACACCTGTACAACCCCAATTTAAGGCTTGTTCTTTGGTAACCACACCTACATTTTCAGTTCTTAAACGCCAAATTCTATTATCATCTAAAAGATCTTCATAATCTTTTAAATCATTTGGAAATTTATCGCAAAATGCAAGCATTTCTTCTAAATAATTCTCAGGTAAATCAAGCATAACCCCACCTATTCTCATAGAAGAATGCGTAAGCCTTGCGCCACAATACTTTTCTATCAAATCCAAAACATATTCACGTTCTCTAAAGCAGTATAAAAACACACTCATCGCACCAATATCAAGCGCATGAGTGGCAAGCCAAAGTAAATGCGATGCGATACGGTTTAATTCTAAAAGTATCATGCGTATGACTGCTGCACGGCGTGGAATCTCTAAACCACAAAGCTTTTCAACCGCTGCACAATAAGCATAATTATTCGCTGAAGCGGCGATATAATCCATTCTATCAGTAGTAGGAATAAATTCTTGATAAATCATATTTTCAGCCATTTTTTCCATACCACGATGCATATAACCTATACAAGGACGTGCTTTTACAACTTGCTCTCCATCAAGTTCTAAAATAAGACGTAAATTTCCATGTGCTGAAGGGTGTTGAGGGCCTAAATTGATAATCATTTTTGAGTCTTCTTGCTCAAAAGCTATATTTTCATAATAAGGTTTTAACTTGCTAGGAATTTGCATTTTAACGCCTTTTCTCTAAAATTTTTGCTTCATCACGTTTTACTTTTTTTACAAAAGCTACGCCTTCATCTTCTTGATATTCTTGTTTAAAGGAAATTTCCTTCTTTTGACCACCTTTTGGCACTTCATGATAAAGTCTTGCAAAATTTAGTGTATCTTTATCATCAACAAAACCAGAATCTCTTTGTTCTTCACCCACTACTTCACGATATTCTTTACCAAAAATTTTATCAATCTCATACCATCTTGCAAACTCATCACCCTTTAAAGGATAAGTTTTTAAAAGCGGATGTCCAAACCAATCATCGGGCATTAAAATGCGTTTTAAATTGGGATGATTTATGATGAAAATTCCAAACATATCATAAATTTCTCTCTCACTCCAATTTGCCCCTTTAAAAACATGAGCCACGCTTTGCAAACGCTCTTTTACGCCTACAAAAGTTTTTATTCTCACTCTTAATTTTTTTTCTAAATTTAAAAGCTGATAAAACACTTCAAAACCATTTTTATCTGCTACAAAATCAATAGCACTTGCCTCTGTAAAACTTAAATACCCTAAAGTTTTAAGCATTTGCAAAGTTTTAACATTGTCTTCTTTTTTAATTTCTATTACCCAAAAATCAAGCTCTACAAAGGAATTTAAAATTTCTACTTGAGTTTTTAAAACTTCAAAATCATCTTTAAAAACACTTTCATTAACATCAGATTTTACAGTGTGTGGCGCGTGATAAAATCTATCTTTGTAATAATTTTGAGTTTGAGCATTTTTTTTATCGCTATACTTTCTCATCATATCAACCTTTTAGGTGCGATTTTACGACTTGCTTTTTCTTTGCGGATCTTTTTTTGCAAAATCATCAAAGCAAACTGAAAACTTTCTGGGCGTGGAGCACAGCCTGGTACATAAATATCTACAGGTATAATTCTATCCACTCCTTGAACAGTAGAATAAGTATTAAACATACCACCTGTATTGGCACAACTTCCCATAGAAATCACCCATTTAGGATCAGGCATTTGATCATAAAGTCTTCTTGTAAATTCAGCGTGTTTTTTACATAAAGTTCCTGCGATAATCATCACCTCACTATGACGTGGCGAAGCTCTAAAAATCGTTCCAAATCTATCAAAATCATATCTTGAACCCCCAGCCGCCATCATCTCAATCGCACAACAGGCAAGTCCATAAGATAAAGCCCATAAAGAATTACTCCTACCCCATTGAACTAGTTTATCAACGCTAGTTAAAACGACGGGCAAACCACTTGCATAATTTACTTGATGCTCTGCCATGCAAACGCTCCTTTTTTATAAGCATATAAAAATCCAACTCCTAAAAGTACGATAAAAACAAAAACTTCTAAAAGCCCAAACCAACCTAAATCTTTAAAAATCAAAGCCCAAGGAAATAAAAACACAACTTCTATATCCAAAAGTATGAAGATTAAGGCGATGATGAAAAATTGAGAGTTAATCTTGTTAGCTTGTTTAACAGGAATAGGACCACATTCATAAATTCCAAGTCCTAATTTTTTGCGATTTTTTGCGGCAAAATTATTACCAATTTTTGAAGCTAAAAAAACCAGTCCAAAAAAAATAACACTAGCAAGTACTAGCATTAAAAAAATACCAAAATAAGGATGCGAAGCATCTATATGAGACATTTATTCTCCTTTTTTAAAGCACTTTAATCACTCCACAACAAAAATTAAATTTACACTTTTCTTTATTTTACTCTAAACTTTCTATATTGAAACTTATATTAAAAAATATTTTTTTAAAGTTTTAATTTTTTATGATTAAATTTATAAAAAAGATCACTTTGATGGGTTATAAATATATAAGAAATATTATTTTTTTGCTGATAGTCATATAAAAAAGTTAAAATTTCTTTAGAAGTTTTAATATCAAGCGCTGAAGTAATTTCATCTAAAATCAACAATTTAGGATTTAAAACCAAAGCACGGATAAGACCTACGCGTGTGGCTTCTCCTCCGCTTAACTCATAGGGTTTTTGTTCTAAAATTTGTTTTTTTAGACTAAAAAAATCAAAAAATTCTAAAATCAAATCATCATTCTTTTGTAAATTAAAATTTTCCAAACCATCTTGTATAAGATTTTTGATTTTTTTATAAGGGTTTAAAGCCATTTTTTGATCTTGAAAGCAATACTGAATTTGCTTTCTTAAAAGTCTCTGTTTGTTTTTATCAAGCTTGTGTAAGTTAAGATTTTCATACCATACCTCACCCTCGCTTGGATCTTCTAAAAAACAAAGAATTCTAGCTAATGTACTTTTACCTGCACCACTTTTACCTAAAATTATTAAATTGTCATTTTCATTTAAAGAAAAATTGATATTATCAAAAATAATATGTCTTTCTTTTTTTAAATACCAATGCTTTTTAAGCTCATAAAACTTACTTAAATTACAAACTTTAAGCATTATAATACCTTAAAAACTCATCTAAACTATATAAATTTGAACTATTTTTTTCTAGCATAAGAATTTCATCTGCTAAAGAATTTACCAAATTTAAATCATGAGTGATGCAAACTAAGGCTGTAGTATTTTTTAATTCTTCTAAAATCGATATGATCTTAGAAGCGTTTTCTTTATCCAAAGAAGCTGTGATTTCATCACAAATTAAAATTTGGGGTTGATTTAATAATGCTAAAGCTAGGCTCACCCTTCTTGCCATACCCAAACTTAATTCATTAGCATAAGAATGCCATAAACGATCAAGATTTTCAAATCCTAATTTTTTAAAATAAGAAAAAGCGTAATCTTTTCTTTCTTTTTGTTTTAATTTTGTATGAGTTTTTAAAACAAGATGACATAAATTTCCGATATCCAAATAAGGATAAAGACTAAGCTCTGCATCTTGTAAAACAAGTGCCACCTTAGAACGAAAATCTCTAAGTTCTTCTTTGTTAAAATTAAAAATACAAGAATTATGAAAACTTAATTCATCAAAACTTATTGTGAAGTTAGAATCTAAAAGTCTTACCAAAGCTTTTCCTAACAAGCTTTTACCCACTCCACTTTGTCCTAGTATCATTAAAGTTTTGCCTGTTTTTATATCTAAATTAATATCCTTAAGCAATAAATTATTCTTCAAACTGATATTTAAATTTCTTACCTTCAAGATCTTATACCCCAAATTTTTTGTAAAAAATTACCCAACCATAAAAGAGGTAAAAACAACAAAAGCAAGCTTAAAAGTGGAAAAAGTATCATCCACCAAGCGCCTATAAAAACTGCTTTTGAAGACTCACTCAAAAGAGTACCTAAAGTTGGAATTTCAAATCCTAAACCCAGTCCAAAAAAACTCAAAGTAGCTTCTGTGGCTATAGCATGAACGATATTAAATATAAAAAGTGTAAAAATCAGTGTTTTTAAAGCAGGTATTAAATCTTTAAAAAAAGCTCTAAATTTAGTTCTTCCAAGCGCTATATTTGCTTTGTAAAAATCTAAATTTTCAAGTCTTTTTAATTCACTTTCTATAATTCTTGCTATAAAACACCAATGAATTAAAGCGATTAAAAAAATCATCAAAAACGCATCAGAAGTTATCATACTTTGAAAAAACATCATAAGTAAAAAAGCAGGCAAGGCTAAAAAAAACTCTAAAATACGCATCCAAAAAACATAAAAAAAACATCGCGCTAAAAACAAATAACACAAAGCAAAGATAATAGACAATAAAGATCCACCAACACCTATAATCAAAGAATTTCTCAAAGCAAAAAGCAGACGAGAAAACAAATCTCTGCCTAAAAAATCAGTCCCTAAAATATAAGTAAAATTAGGAGCTTGATGCAAATTTTCTAAATGAGTGTTTAAAATATCAAAAGGAGCCAAAAAAGGTGCGAACAAGGCACATAAAAACAAAAAAATTAAAGGTGCAAGAATGATAAGAAATTTAAACAAAATCAAGCCTTCTTAATCTAGGATTTAAAATCCTAGCTACAATATCACTTAAAAATGTAAAAAATGCTGCAAGCAAAACACTAAAAAATATAAGCGCAAGCACAACAGGATAATCTTTAAAAATAATACTTTTAAAAAGTAAAGACCCAAGCCCCTCGTAAGCAAAGACACTTTCTACCACATAAGTTCCCATCATAAAACTTAAAGCACTTCCCCCAAAATAAGCCACAATAGGACTTAAAGAATATTTCAAAACTAAAAAATAAATATCTTTTTCCCTCAAAGCTCTAGCATATAAATTTTGAATAAAAATTTGAGAAAAACTTTCATTGATAAAATTTTTAGCAATCCTTAAAAATAACGCCAAATGTGATAAAACGAGCACCAAAACAGGTAAAATCAAATGTTCTAAACGATTTAAAAAATCATCTTCAAAGCCTATATCACTACTTCCCATAACAGGCAAAATTTTCCAAAAAATTCCAAAAATTAAAACAAACAATAAAGCTAAAACAAAAGGAGGTAAAGCAAAAAAATTAAAAGCTAAAAAAGTGATGATTTTATCTATAAAACTTTCTTTATAGCAATATCCTAAAAGTGCCAAAAAAACACTGAGTAAAAATAAAAGCATTAAGGCACTAAAACCCAAAATAAAAGTATTAAAAATTCTTTCTTTTATAAGCTTTAAAACACTTTCTCCACTTAAAAAAGAAACCCCTAAATCTCCTTTTAAAGCCTTAAAAAGCCAAATTTTATACTGCTCTAGCAAAGGCTTATCAAGCCCTAAATTTTGTTCTATTCTTTGAACAAATTCTTTACTTTGTGAATTAACTCCATTAACATAAGCTATACTGCCTTTACTAAAATAAAGCAAAACAAAACATAAAAAAGTGCTAAAAAATGCTACGACAAGACTAAAAACTAAGCGTTTTAGCACTATTTACTCCACTCATAAACATTCCAAGTAAAACCCACTCCATGATGACCTAAAGTCCTTGCTTTGATACCTTTTAAATCTTTATTATAAACTAAAGCAAAATCAAGATAGGCTAAAAAGATAAAAGGAGGATTTTCATACAAAGCATCTATAAAATCTTTATAATATTTTTTTCTTTCTTCCAAATTTAAAGTATTTCTTGCTTTTTGCAAGGCTATATCCACTTTTTTATCATGATAATGTCCAAAATTCCAACCCTCATCATTTAAAGCACTATCTTGCGAACTTTCAAATACCCTAAAAGTGTGAAAATCAGGGTCTAAAGGACTTCCCCAGCCTATTAAAAAGCTATCTACTTTAGAATAATCAAAACTTCCAGCAGGTTTAGCCACCACCTTGCTTACAACTCCTATTTTTTTAAATTCGCTTTGCAAAATTCCAGTCAAACTTACCCTTAAAGGATCATTACTCATCGCCCAAATTTCAAATTCTAAAATTTTCCCATCTTTTTCAAAATTTCCATCTTTATTTTTCTTAAAACCTGCACTTACAAGCAAATCCTCGGCTTTTTTAGGATCATATTTATAAATTTTAAAATTCTTAGGATTTGCCCAAGAACGCTCTAAAGGATGATTGGCTACAAAAGCATAATCATGCAAAAGATTTTTTACTATACTTTCTTTATCAACTGCGTAATTTAAAGCTTGTCTTACTTTTAAATCTTTTAAAAATTCATTATCAAAATTAAACATTAAAGCCCTATAATCAGCCGATTTTTCACGTAAAATTCCAAAATTTTCATCATTTTTAAAAAGATTTAGCAAAGAAACATCGATTAAAGCCGCATCTATCTTACCATTTTTAAGCTCAGCACTAGCTATAGAAGGATCAAAAATGTGTTTTATAATAAGTCTTGGAGTTTTTACCTTATCAAGATAAAAATGTTCATTGGCTTTAAATTCAACATATTCACCTTTTTTCCATTTTACAAATTTATAAGGACCTGTGCCTATAGGATTTTGATTAAAAGAGCTTGTGTTTAAATTCTCATTTTCAAGCAAATGTTTAGGAAGCATTCCTATGCTTAAAGCATCTAAAAATGCGGGATAAGGTTTAAAAAGTGTGATTTTTACATGAGAAGGATTTAAAATTTCCACACTTTTAATGTCTTCAAAATTGACATAAACAGAAGAATTGTTTTTAGGATTTTTAAAGGTTTCTATACTAAATTTCACATCATCAGCACTAAATTTGACTCCATCATGCCATAAAACATCGTCTCTTAAAAAAATATCATAAATAAGCCCATCTTTACTAACATCCCAAGACTTAGCCAAATCAGGTTTTAAACTCATATTTTCATCAAAACGCGTAAGCCCTGAAAATACAAGATTAATCACTGCATCATGGTCCTCACTATAAGCAGGATTTATCCTTGTGATTTCATTTTCAACTGCTATAATAAGCATATCTTTTGGAATTTTTGCTTCTAAATTTATAAACAATAACAATACAAAAATTAAAAATCTCAACATAAATAAACCTTTTCATTTAATAATTTGTAAAATTATAAAACAAAAAAACTCAACTCGCAAGCCTATAGGGGGGATAAAGTTATATTTTAGTTATAAATTTATATTTAAATACTATTTTAATAAATTTTTATCATTATATTATTCAAATTTTTATTTTTTGAAGTTAAATTCATAAACGAAAAATCCATTATAAAGCCTATATTTAGGAGTTTTAAAGTCTTAATTTTAATTGAATAAAATTATTATTTGTATTATAATCGCAATTACTTTTGTCACATAAATGTAAGGAGATAACATGGAACAAAATCGTAGAGATTTTTTAAAATGGAGTTCTTTGTTTGGCGGCTTAACCTTAAGTCCTATAAGTCTAAGTGCAAATTTATTAAAAACTCCACCATTGATCAGCAAATGGGCTGGATGTAATGTAAATTGCGGAACAAAATGTCCTGTAAAAGTGCATACTCAAGATGGAATTATTAAATATGTCAGTACTGATAATGAAGGTGATGATAGCTTTGATAATCGTCAAGCAAGAGCCTGTATTAGAGGTAGAAGCTCAAGATATAAAGTTTACAATGCAAATCGCTTAAAAAGACCATTAAAAAGAGTGGGAAAAAGAGGTGAAGGTAAATTTATGCCTATTTCTTGGGAACAAGCTTTTGATGAAATTTCTGTCAAAATGCAAGAAATTAAAGAAAAATACGGCAATGAAGCCTTTTATATAAATTATGCAACAGGAACAACAGGAACAATAATCAATCGCTGTACACAAGGTCCATGGGCTAGACTTTTAAGTCTTTATGGTGGTTATTTAAATTATCATAATTCTTATTCTACGGCTCAAATTTCAAATGCTATGAATTTTTTCTATGGTGGATCTCCTGCTAGCGATATATACACTTTACGCTCTGCAAAATTAGCTATATTTTTTGGAGCAAATCATGTTGAAACTAGAATGGGAGGTGGTGGAGTAGGCTATGCTTATCAAAAAGCCTTAGAAGAAAGTGGATGTAAAATAATTCACATTGACCCAAGATACAATGATTCTATGATAGGGCATTGCGATGAGTGGATACCTATAGCACCAGGAACCGATGCAGCTTTGATTGCTGCACTAACTTATGTGATGATAAAAGAAGATTTACTTGATAGAACTTTTCTTGATAAATACACCATAGGCTTTAGCGAAAATACTCTGCCACAAGATGCAGCCAAAAACTCAAGCTATGAAAGCTATGTTTTAGGACTAAACGATGGAGTAGAAAAAACTCCTGATTGGGCTAGTAAGATTACAAAAATTCCAGCACGCCGCATAGTTCAACTTGCAAGAGAAATTGCCACGATAAAGCCTTGTTTTATAGAACAAGGTTGGGGAGTGCAAAGACATTCAAATGGAGAACAAAATGCAAGGGCGATAGCAACTCTAGCTTGTATTACAGGAAATATTGGCATAGAAGGGACAAATACAGGATTTCGAACAGGGTCAAGTAAAACATATGATATAATGGGTATGCCTTTTAAAAATCCAATAAAAGATTCTATTCCTTGTTTTTTATTTACAGACGCTATTTATCGCGGAAAAGAAATGACAGATATTAGCGATGGGGTGCGTGGCACAGCACAATTAAAGAAGTGCATGATATTTTAAGCGATGAGAATTTGTGTGAGTGTATAGTAGATGTTAATGTAACTAGAACTCCGTCAAATAACTACGCAGATTATATCTTACCTGATGCAACTATGCTGGAGCAAGAAGATTTTATAAGACCTAGCGCAGGATATTATAGCAATAAGCCTTATATTATTTATTGTCAAAAAGCTATCGAGCCAGTTGGCGAAGCAAAACCTATTTATGAAATGTGTCTTGAACTTGCTAAAAGACTTGGCATAGAAAAAGAATTTAGCGAAGGAAGAACACAAAAAGATTGGCTAAAATACCTTTATGAAGAAAGTATGAAAAAAAATCCACTTTTGCCTAGTTTTGAAGAAATGTGCGAAAAAGGACTTGTAAAATTTGAGCCTGTAAAACCTGTAGTGGCATTACAAAGTTTTATAAAAGATCCTATCAATAATCCTTTAAAAACTCCTAGCGGAAAGATAGAAATTTATAGCACAAAACTCGCACAAATGCAAAAAACTTGGAAATTAAAAGAAGGACAACAAATAGTGCCTATTCCTGTTTTTGAAAGCCAAAGAGAAGGGATTTTAGATCCATTAAAACAAAAATATCCTTTGCAATTTTTTGGCTATCACTACAAAGGTAGAACACATTCTAGCTTTTGGGAAATTCCACAAATTAGAGAAGCTAATCCACAAGAAATTTGGATAAATACCATAGATGCAGAGCAAAGAAGTATCAAAACGGGCGATGTGGTGCAAGTAAGAAATGACTTAGGAATCATACAAGGCATAGCAAAAGTTACTCCAAAAATCATACCAGGTTGTGCAGTAACCCCACAAGGTGCATGGGCAAAATATGAAAATGGTATCGATGTGGGAACTTGTGTGAATTCTTTGGCAAGTATAGTACCAACTGCTATTTCTAAAGGAAATGGACAACATTCTATTTTAGTTGAAATTGCAAAAGTTTAAGGAGAAAAAGATGAAATTAGAAGAAAATTCACAATTTGGTTTTATGCTAGATCAAAGCAAATGCGTAGGCTGTAGGACTTGCTCACTTTCTTGCAAGGATTATAAAAACATGCCTGTGGGGGTTAATTTTCGCCGTGTGTTTGAGACTGAAGGGGGGAATTGGACCTGTAAAGAAGATGGAAGTTTTGAGCAAAGTGTTTTTGCTTACTACACTTCTATTTCTTGCAATCATTGTTCTAGTCCATCTTGTCTTAAAGCTTGTCCAACTGGTGCAACAATGAAAATAAAATGGGGAATAGTAGCAATCGATGATAGTATGTGTATAGGCTGCAAAGCTTGTGCTATGGCATGTCCTTATGGCGCACCTCAATTTAACCATGAAAGTGGTCATATGAGCAAATGCGATGGGTGTTATGAGAGATTAAAAGAAGGTAAAAATCCAATTTGCGTGGACTCTTGTCCTTTTAGAGCATTAAAAGCAGGCGATATAACAAAACTGAGAGAAGAACATGGAAATTTAGCCTCTATCACACCTTTACCTGATGCTTCTATCACGCATCCAAATTTATGTATAGTGCCTGAAAAACACAGTTTGCCTTCAGGTAATAAAAGTGCGATTTTTCATCTACCTCAAAACTACCAAGGAGTTAAAAATGACATCATTTAATCACATTTTAAGCGAAATGCCTTTGGTATTATTTACTATTTTAGCACAAGCTGTAATTGGACTTAGTTTGGTTTATGCACCTGCATTTATAAATGGTTACAAAAATTATGCAAATTTAAAGTCTTTTGGATTAGCCTTAGGAATTGCAATGATGGTTGCTTTTATCCCTTCATTTTTTCATTTAAATGATATTACACACATTTTTAATGTATTAAATAGAATGGGTGTTTTTTATGCAAACAATGAGTGGCATATAGGCTGGATGAATAATGAAATTTTATTTGTATCTCTTGTGTGTGCTTTGGGCTTTTTGCTTTATCTAAAAACTTCAAATTGGATGTTTTATCTTACGCTAATATGTGGAATTCTAGGACTTTTCTTTATGAGTGGAGCTTATGGCTCCATGCAAGAAAGTGTACCTACTTGGGATTTTAAGATCACTTTGCTTTATTTTTTTGCTAGTGCTATATTTTTAGGTGCTATTGTTTATTATTGTTTTTTTGAAAATAGCGAACATGAAAGAAAAATGTCATTTTTTACAGGACTTATAGGCATAGGGCTTTTAAGCACTGCTATAGTTTTACAAACCCTACATGTAGGACAAACTTGGATTATGGGGCTTGTAAACCCTTTTGAACTTTTAGGTGGAACCTATGATTGGTTTATATCGCTTTCTTTTGCATTCTTAGGACTTGGGATTGTTACTTGGTATTTGCATAATTATTTACATGAAAAATTTAAAAGTAAATTTTTTGCTTATTTTGCCCTACTTTGTGCATTTTTAGGGGTGTTTACCACTAGAATGCTATTTTATGGACTTATAAGTACTCAAATCATGTTGGGACATTCTTAATGCAAAAATTGGCAATAGATATATTTATCAATTTTTTGCAAAATCCACCTAATCATTTTTTGCTAGAAAAACTTAAAAAAGAAGAATTCTGGCAAAATTGGTTTTTAAAAAATAATAGCAAATTACAATGCACCGCTTTAAAGCTTTTATCATCTTCAAACGAAGATGATAAATTAATAGCAAGTGATTTTACATCTTTGTTTTTAAGCGATGTTGATTATGTAAAAGCACCGCCTTTTGCTTCTTTTTATCTTGATAAAAATAAAGAAATTTATTCAGATAATTCTGATAAAGTTAAGCAAATTTTTGCGCAAAATAACTTTTTTTCTTTTTTTAATGAAGAACCTGCAGATAGCTTGATAAATGAATTATTATTTATTAGTTTTTTAATCAAAAAACAAGATGATATAACTTTGCAAAAATTCTTAAAAGAAGAATTTTTTACTTGGTTTAATATGTGGAGTTTTGATGTTTATAATAAATCAAAATCTGATTTTTACAAAGCTTTGATAATGCTAATGAAAGATTTTTTTAAAAGACTGAATAAACCTTGCTTATTCTAGCAAGGTTTTATATTTTAAGCATTTTCTACAATATCATTTATGATATTTTATAATTTTAAAAAATTTCTTTATATTTATACAATGTTTTTAAAAATTATCAAAATCAAATTTTCTAGCTTCGTATAATTCTTGCGCCACTTCAAGACTCATTTCCCAAAAAACAGCACCCATAGATTTTGGAATATGATTTTCATCTTCGTATTTACTATTTATGGCTTGATAAACCTCATCTCCTTCTTCGCAATCGACTGCAATACTTCCTAAATAAGGATATACTAAAACCCCAATTGGAGCAGTATCAAATACCCTATATAAGTCAACTTTAGGAAAATTTTCTTTCATAAAAGCTAAAAATTCATTTCTAGCTTTATAATCTGTCTTATTTTTATCAAAATAATTATCATATTTTGTTTTATTGATACAAAAATCATTATTTGGAATATTAAAACACATCCAAAAAGATTTTTTACCTCTTTTAATAGTATATTCTTGTATACTATCAAGTGCTAAAGCCATTTTAATCCTTTATTTTGGCGTTTTAATAATTCTTTGTTTTTACAATTTAAGTTTTACTTAATATATGTTTATTTATAATCAAAGTGTTAAAAATTATATACAATGTATATTAAAATTTAAATTAAGGAGAATATCTATGGAAATAAAAGCCAATATAAGTAGCTTGGAAGATATATTAGCAGATAATCGCAAATTCTATCAAGTACCAGACTATCAAAGACCATATTCTTGGGATAAAGAAAATTTATCAGATTTAATTGATGATTTATTTAATGCATACACAAATAATAAAAATGAAAATTATTTCTGTGGTTCTTTGGTTTTAGTGAATAATGAAAAAGATCAAAGGTTTGATATTATAGATGGTCAGCAAAGAATGACTACCTTCATAATTTTATCTTGTGTTTTTAAAGCCTTATATTGGGAACAAATAAATGATAAAGCAAAAGATTTTATATTAAAATCCATTCAAGACAGATACGAAGAAACGAAAAGGAAATTAAGATTTTTAACAAATGAATACAATCAAAATGGTTTTGAACAAAATATTTTACAAGGTATAAAATTTGAAGAATTTAAAAATATTAATAAAATAGAAAATGACTTAAAAAATGATAAATATATTATAAATGCTTATTATTTTAAAAGCCTTTTACAAAATAAACTAAATGAATATAAAGAAATAAAGATAAATGATTTTATAATTTGGATATATGAAAAAGTAGTATTAACAGTTATAATTTGTCCATCTCAAGATAGCGCTATTAAAATATTTAATGTTTTAAATGATAGAGGTATGCCACTAAGCCCTGTTGATATATTAAAATCATCATTAATGTATGAGTTAGATAATGAAGATAGAAAAATATTTAAAACAACTTGGAATTCTATATATGACAATATTAAAAATAATGAGCTAGAGCTATTTTCGTTATTAAATACATATTTATATTACACCATAACTTCAAATCCTAAAACTAGATTGGATAAAGAATTATTAGATAATTTTAAAAAAAATAATAAAAATTCATTAGAAATAATTAATGATATACAAAAATTTTCAAAATCATATATAGATTTATTGAAAATGGAAGATAAGTATATCTACCTATTAAGATATTTAAGACATGAAATATATTGGACTAGTATTTTAACAACAGCTTTATTTAATAATTATGAGTATTTTGATGAGCTTAAAAAATTATTACTATCTTATTATTATAAAAATTGGATTGCTGGAAATACCATTGCCACAATAAAACAAACAAGTTTTAGAATTTTAAAGCTAGTAAAAGAAAAATCTAATATTCAAGAAATAAAAAATGAAATATTGGAAAATATAAAAAATAATAACATGGAAGAAAATTATATAGAAAATTTAGAATATTATTATGTTTATGGCAACAAATGGGATAAACCTATTTTATTAATGCTAGAATATTTTGCTACAGATAATAATCATCATAGTTTTATACCTTTGGATGCAAATATACAAATAGAACATATATTGCCTATAAAATATAAAGAATATAATTGGGATAAAATATTTACAGAAGACGAAAGAGAAGAATGGACTAATTCTTTAGCAAATTTAACATTATTATCTATGAAAAAAAATGTACAAGCATTAAATTATGATTTTGCTAGAAAAAAAGAAATTTATGCAAACAAAAATAAAGTTAAAACTTGCTACACAATAACCCAAGATGTAATACATAACTATAACGAGTGGGATGTAAATTCTCTTGAAAGAAGAAAAAAAGAGCTAATAGAAAAAATTACAAATATTTTATCTTTTTAAGCTATGATTTTCATAGCTTAAAATTAGATACTTTTACTCTATAAATTTTTATATAATTTCCAAAAAATTTCCAAAAGGCAAATAATGTTTTTATCAAAATCAAAATATACAAAAGGCATACAATGTGCTAAATCTTTATGGCTAAACACTTATAAAAACGAAGTATTAAGTACTCCGAATGAGAATGCTTTGGCTAAATTTAGCACGGGTAATAAAATAGGTGAATTAGCCTACAAACTTTTTCCAAGTGGCATAAAGATAAAATTTGAAAACAGTTCTTTTGATGAGAAATGTGAGCAAACTAGGCAATTATTAAAGAACAATCAAGAAGTTATTTATGAAGCTACTTTTTGCTATAACGATATTTTGGTTATGATAGATATTTTGCAAAATACCAAAGAGGGTTTAATTATAAATGAGGTTAAAAGCTCTACTTCTTTAAAAAATATTTATACAGATGATTGTTCTTTGCAATATTATGTTTTATCAAATTTAAATTATAAAATCAAACAAGTAAATTTAATCTACTTAAACAATGAATACATTAGAGAAGATTTTCTTGATATAAATAAACTTTTCATAATCAATGATATCACAAAAGAAGTTTTATTATATCAAGAACAAGTCAAAGAAAATTTAAAATATTTTGAAGAAATTTTAAACAAAAAAGAAGAACCAAATATTGACATAGGAACACATTGTTTTAATCCTTATGAGTGCGAAGGCTATGAATACTGCTGGAATAAACAAAGAAATTTATGTGAAAATGAAAATATTTTTAATATTTCAAGACTTAATACAAATAAAAAATTTGAATTTTATTATAAAAATATAATCGATTTAAAAGATATCAAAGATCTATCGAACTTTAATGAAAATCAGCAAATTCAAATCAAAGCTTCGCTAAATAAAGAAATTTATATAAACAAAGACAATATTAAAAAATTTTTAGATACTCTAAATTATCCTATATATCATTTAGATTTTGAAACTTTTATGCAAGCTGTACCTGAATTTAAAGGTATAAAACCTTATATGCAGATTCCCTTTCAATACTCTTTACATATAGATCATAAAGACAAACTAGAACATAAAGAATTTTTAAGTGAGTGTGGAGTTGATCCAAGATATGAACTTGCAAAAAAAATAATCAATGATATTCCAAAAGATGTTTGCGTGCTTGCTTATAATGCTAGCTTTGAAAAAGGTGTGATAAGAAATTTAGCAATTACTTATCCTGAATTGAGCGAGTATTTGCTAAATATAGAAAAAAATATCAAAGATCTTATGCTTCCTTTTCAAAACAAAGATTATTATCATTATAAAATGCAAGGGAGTTATTCTATAAAAAAAGTTCTACCCGCTTTAATTCCTGATATGGAGAAAGCTTACAAAGACTTAGAATTGATCCACAATGGAAACGAAGCCATGCAAAGCTTTGAACTTATGCAAAATATGGATCAAAACACACAAGTTAAGTATCGTAAAGCCTTGCTTGAATATTGCAAATTAGATACCTTAGCAATGGTAAAAATTTTAAAACATTTAGAAGAAATTACAAAATTTTAAAAATATTTAAATTAAAATTTCTTATAAATATCTCAATTTTAACACAAGTCAATTTTTTTCTCCTTTTTAAGATATAAAATATCTCTTTTACAATAAAAAGGAGAAATTATGACAAAAGAACAAATTCAAATCATCAAAGATTGTGTGCCTATTTTGCAAAAAAATGGAGAGGATTTAACCAATGAGTTTTACAAAATAATGTTTAATGATTATCCTGAGGTAAAACCTATGTTTAATATGGAAAAACAAATTTCAGGAGAACAACCAAAAGCTTTAGCGATGGCGATTTTAATGGCAGCCAAAAATATAGAAAATTTAGAAAATATGAGAAGCTTTGTTGATAAAGTTGCCATAACTCATGTTAATTTAGGGGTTAAAGAAGAGCATTATCCTATAGTTGGAGCTTGCCTTTTAAAGGCTATTAAAAATCTTTTAAATCCTGATGAAGCCACTCTTAAAGCTTGGGAAGTTGCTTATGGAAAAATTGCTGAATTTTATATCGATATAGAAAAAAAGCTCTATGATAAATAATACAAGCCCATTTTGGGCTTTAATCAAATTTTTCTACTAAATTTTTAGCCAATTCCTTTATATTCTCACCCTTTAATTCGCTGATTTCACCATTTTGAGCCAAGAAAATTCTATCAGCACTATCAAAATATGCATCATCATGTGTGATAGCAAAGATTGTTTTACCTTGCTCTTTTAACAAAGGTAAAAGTTTTTTATAAAAAAATCTTCTAAAAACAGGATCTTGATCAGCCGCCCATTCATCAAGCACTAAAATATCCCTTTCTTCAAGCAAGGCTATAAGCATAGCTAAACGCTTTTTTTGCCCTGTAGAAAGTTTGGTTAAGGTCAGTTCATTATCTTTGACACTTGTTTTATCTTTAAGTTCTAAAAACTCCAACCAAAAAGCAATTTTTTCTTCGCTTGCAAAATTTTCTTTATTTAAGGTTTTAGTAAAAAGATGAAAATCGCTAAAAACAGCAGAAATAAGAGATCTATACTCATCTAACTTTTTATCATCTATAAGCGTATCATCAACATAAATTCCGCCTTTGCTTGGCTTAAAAAGTCCTGTCAAAAGCATACAAAAAGTGGATTTACCACTTCCATTTTTACCTATTAAAAATACCAATTCACCTTTTTTAAGTTCTATATTTACAGGATTTAAGTGAAAATTTTCTTCATAAGCAAATTGAGTATTTCTAAAAGAAATTTTTTTCCATTCGCTAATATAATGTGTTTTTTTAAAACCTTCTATATAATCATCTAATTCCAATTTTGCGATCTTATCCAAAGCGATTTTTGCCAAAAGCAAAGTAGGAAAAGATCCTATCATAGATACTAAAGGGGTTCGTAAAAACAAAATAGAAAGAGCTATAGTTGTAGCATCTGCAACACTTGCCCATTCAAATTTTAAAGCTAAGTAAAACTCTACGCCTACTAAAGCCAAAAGAGTTACATTTGTCCAGTTGTTTGAGAGATTGTTAAAAAGATTGCCTAAAGTACTATTTTTCTTTTTCAATCTTGCATTATTTTCAAATTCATCTTCATAATAAAGCTTGGCTCTATCACGATTGATCAAAAGTTCTTTATGTCCATCTAGTATATTTTGGTAATTATTTTGCAAAGCATCGTCATTTTCCCTTGCCTTTCGAAAATACTGATATACTTTCATCATCAAAAAATTATTAGTAATAAAAATAACCATAATCCATACCACACACAAAGCAAAAATTTGTGGTGAAAGATAACATAAATAAACACTAGTGCATAAAATCAATATACTTGATTGTAAAAAATCAGGCAATCTTAAAAGCCCAAAAGATATATTTCTCACATCACTTCCCAAAGAAGCTAAAATTCTAGCCTTACCTACTTTAGCCACTCTTAACAAAGGGGTATCTAAGATCTGCTTTACTACACGCCTTTGCATTTTAAAAATAAAATTTTGTCCAAAAATACTAAGTCCAAGTTCAACTATGGTAGAACTTATAAAAAATATCAAAAGCAAAACAATAAAATAAAAAATAGGAATGTTTTGTGCATTTTTAAGCAAATAATCATTGATAAAAACAAGAGTTAAAACTCCAACAGCACTTGTAATAAAAGAAAAAAGCAAAAAAGAAATCAACTTTAATTTATTTTGCTTAAGTAATTCCATAATAAAAGGCATTTATAAACTCCAAAATATAATTTTAATTATAACATTTTAAGAGTGATTATTAAAATTTTATTTTATCTTTTGCTATAAAAACAGCACAAATAGCCAATAACGCTAAAAAAATCATATATATACTCATACCATATAAAAATGGATTTTCATTTTTACTCGCGAGTGTATTAAGCCAAAAAACGAGTTGCGGAGTAATACCGCCTGAAATTGCATAAGCAATATTATAAGAAAAAGAAATTCATGAAAATCTTATTTTAGCTCTAAAAACTTCACTCATTAAAATAGGTGCAAACACATTAATTCCACCTAAAAAACAAACAATCGAATACAAAATACATACCAAAACCAAATTTTTAAGCTCATATAAAGCATAAAAATATAAAAAAGAAAAAAATACAAAAATTAAAGAAAATAAAATGCAAATTTTAAATAAACCAAATTTATCTACAAGATAACCCATAAAAGCCCCGCCTAAAGCTATTCCCAAAATTCCTAATATCTGCAAATAATTTCCTTCAATCTCACTTAAATTTAAAATACTAGGCATAAATTTAGGCATTAATAAAACAAGCACAATAACACAACCTGTTAAAACTCAAGTCATCACCATTGATGAAAATAAATTTTTTACAATATCCTTTTCTTTAAATAAATCTTTAAGTGGAAAAGAACTAAGCGATGATTCTTTTTTCATTTGTTTAAAAACAGGAGTTTCTTGCAAAAATCTACGCAAATAAATAGAAATAATCCCAAAAATTCCACCTACAAAAAAAGCAATACGCCATGCATAAGCAGCAATTTCTTCTATGCTAAAAAAAGCATTAATGATTAAAAATACTATACTTCCTAACAAAATTCCTAAAGCCATAGCTGAATTTAAACAGCTTAAAAAGAAAGCTTTTTGTTTTTCTTGACAATGTTCTCTTGCAAAAACCCAAGCCCCAGGCAATTCTCCACCTATAGCTATACCTTGAAAAATTCTTACAAGTATCAATAAAACAGGAGCTAAAAACCCAAGAGTTTCATAACCTGGAATAAAAGCTAAGACAAAGGTAGGAAGAACCATTAGTAAAATACTTAGCATAAACATATTTTTACGCCCAAATTTATCTCCAAAATGTGCCATAACTATACCACCTAAAGGTCGTGCTAAATATCCAGCTGCAAATGCTCCATAAGTATTTAATAAAGCCCAAAATTCACTCATACCTTTAGGAAAAAAACATTGGCTATATATTCAACAAAAAAGACAAAAATAATAAAATCATAAAATTCTAAAGTTCCTCCTAGTGAAGAAAGTCCTAAGATCTTAATTTCCTTTGTTCCAAATTTTGATTTTCTCATTGATTAATTACCTTAAATTTTAAAAACATTGTTTTTATTATACTATAATCATTTCCAAAATATTATCTAAAAAATTTAAGGATAAATATGTTTAATTTTATAACCACTCTTTTAAAAACCAATCTTTATTTTTTAGAAGAAAAAAACCACAAGCAAAAATTCAAATCAAACCCATATAATCTCACTTTAAACAGTCTGATGATGAATTTTTAAATTTATTATTTTCTTTTTTAGTGCCACAAAGCGATGAAGATAAGAATTTTATAGAAAAAACTCGCACAAAAATCAAAAGAAAATGAGCATAATATTGTTCTGATAAAAAATCCGAATTTTAATGCTTTAATAGACACGGGGTTTTTAGATACTATTGGCACATTAAAAGAAAAATTGCATATCCACAAAACCGATTTTAAAGATATCACTCATATTATCTTAACACATGCACATCCTGATCATATAGGAGCTTTAATGAGCGAAGAAAATCTTTTTCCAAAAGCTCAAATTTTAATCGATAAAAAAGAATATGATTTTTAGATCAAAAGCGATAGACAAGAAATTAAAAACACTTTGCTTAAACTTAAAAATATAGAATTTATTAACCACTCTAAAGATTTAATCTTTCAAAATTCAGGCATTAAAGCCGTACCTGCTTACGGGCATACCCCAGGTCAAAATGCTATAATAATTGATGATAAAATAGTCTTTTGGGGAGATTTACTTCACTTTTATGATATACAAATCCCAAAACCTAAAATCGCTATAAAATTTGATATAGATCAAAATGAGGCTATACAAACAAGGGAAAAACTACTTAAAGAATTTAAAGAAAGAAAACTCAAAGTTATAGGGACTCATATGCCTTTTATTGAGCCTAAATTTTTAGATTAATTACTTAAAAATTACTAAAAATTAAGTAAAAATTTTAATAATTTTTGCTAAAATTATAGCCTTTTTATTTCATGAAAGGAGAAAATTTTGGCAAAAGATGATGTAATTGAAATTGATGGCACCGTACTTGAAGCATTGCCTAATGCAAATTTCAAGGTTGAACTTGACAACAAACATGTAATTTTATGTCATATTGCAGGAAAAATGCGTATGCATTATATAAGAATAATGCCAGGTGATAAAGTAAAAGTAGAACTTACACCTTATAGCCTTGATAAAGGGCGTATAACTTTTAGATATAAATAATCTAAGTTATTTAAAAGCTAATTTTAGATAAAATTAGAGTTTTTGCGACAAATTACATCGAACTATATGAAGAAGTATTTTTAAAATCCACCACTTATTTTGAAAATAGTTGGTTATTCATAAAACCTGATGTAGTCGTAAATCAAGTGGAATTCATTCAAGGAGACGCTCATGAAAGTGAGACCATCGGTTAAAAAGATGTGCGACAAGTGCAAAGTAGTTCGCCGTAAAGGCGTGGTTCGCATTATTTGCGAAAATCCAAAACATAAACAAAGACAAGGATAAACATGGCTCGTATTGCAGGTGTGGATTTACCAAAGAAAAAAAGAATTGAGTATGGACTAACCTATATTTATGGTATAGGGCTTTTCACTTCAAGAAAAATTCTAGATAAAGTAGGAATTTCTTATGATAAAAGAGTTCATGAGTTAAGTGAAGATGAAGCAGCAGCTATCCGTAAAGAAATTCAAGAAAACTATATGGTTGAAGGGGACTTGAGAAAACAAGTTGCTATGGATATTAAAGCACTTATGGATTTAGGAAGCTTTAGAGGCTTAAGACACAGAAAAGGCTTACCAGTTCGCGGACAAAAAACAAAAACAAACGCAAGAACTAGAAAAGGTAAGAGAAAAACTGTTGGTGCAAAATCATAAGGATAAATCATGGCAAAAAGAAAAATCGTAAAGAAAAAAGTAGTTAAAAAAAATATAGCAAAAGGTATTGTTTATATCAGTGCGACTTTTAACAATACTATGGTTACAGTAACTGATGAAATGGGAAATGCTATCGCTTGGAGTAGTGCAGGTGGTTTAGGATTTAAAGGTTCTAAAAAATCAACTCCTTATGCAGCACAACAAGCAGTAGAAGACGCTTTAAATAAAGCAAAAGAACACGGAATTAAAGAAGTAGGCATTAAAGTACAAGGACCAGGAAGCGGTAGAGAAACTGCTGTTAAGAGTGTAGGTGCTATGGAAGGAATTAAAGTAACTTTCTTAAAAGATATCACTCCATTAGCTCACAATGGTTGCAGACCGCCTAAGCGTCGTCGTGTCTAAGATATTAAGAAAAATTTAGGAGAATATTATGGCAAGATATAGAGGACCAGTAGAAAAATTAGAAAGACGCTTTGGTGTTAGCTTAGCATTAAAAGGGGAAAGAAGACTAGCTGGCAAAAGTGCACTAGATAAACGCCCTTATGCACCAGGACAACACGGAGCAAGAAAAGGTAAAATTAGTGAGTATGGACTTCAATTAAGAGAAAAACAAAAAGCTAAATTTATGTATGGAGTAAGTGAAAAGCAATTCCGTCGTTTATTTGCTGAAGCAGCAAGAAGAGAAGGAAATACAGGGGTATTACTTATCCAACTTTTAGAACAAAGATTAGACAATGTAGTATATAGAATGGGTTTTGCTACAACACGTCGTTTTGCAAGACAACTTGTAACACATGGACATGTTTTAGTAAATGGTAAAAGAGTGGATATTCCTAGCTTTAGAGTAGAAGCAGGTGCTAAAATCGAAATCATCGAAAAAAGCAAAAACAATCCTCAAATTACAAGAGCTATCGAACTTACAGCACAAACTGGAATCGTTGCTTGGGTTGATGTTGAAAAAGATAAGAGATTTGGAATTTTCACAAGAAAACCTGAGAGAGAAGAAGTTGTCATTCCGGTTGAGGAAAGATTTATCGTTGAGCTTTACTCTAAGTAATAGGGGCTAAATATGAGAAACATTACAACATCTGCTTATACGCCAACAGAATTTACAATAGAAAACATTAGTGATACTGTGGCTAAAATCAGTGCTTGGCCTTTTGAGATCGGCTATGGAATCACCCTAGCCCATCCTTTACGCCGTTTGCTTTACACTAGCACCATAGGATATGCTCCAACTGCAATTCATATTGATGGCGTAGCTCATGAATTTGATAGCATGCGTGGTATGCTTGAAGATGTAGCACTTTTTATCATTAATCTAAAAAAACTACGCTTTAAAATTAAAGGCGAATCAAATAAAGAAATAGTAGAATTTAGCTTTAAAGGCTCAAAAGAAATTTACGGCAAAGATCTAAATAATGATCAAGTAGAAGTAGTAAATAAAGACGCCTATCTAGCAACAATCAACGAAGATGCTGAACTCAAATTCACATTGATTGTTGAAAAAGGTATTGGCTATGTACCAAGCGAAGAAATTAAAGAGCTTTTAAATGATCCTAAATTTATAGCTTTAGATGCTTTCTTTACACCTGTAAGAGAAGCAACCTATGATATTGAAAAAGTTTTATTTGAAGATAATCCTGATTATGAAAAAGTGGTTTTAACCGTAACAACTGATGGACAAATCACTCCAAATGAGGCTTTTCAAAATGCTCTAGAAGCTATGTATAAACAATTATCAGTATTTGATAAAATTACCAATGTTAGAAGCGTAATTAAAAATCAAGCAACAAGCAATGAACTAGAAAATACTAAATTATTGCAAAACATTACAGATTTAAATTTAAGTGCTAGAAGTTATAATTGTCTTGAAAAAGCAGGAGTAGTTTACATAGGTGAGCTTGCCTTGATGAGTGTAAGTGAACTTGCAGGGCTTAAAAATTTAGGTAAAAAATCTCTTGATGAAATTAAAAACATCATGGAAAGCATAGGTTTTCCTGTGGGAACTTCTAAGCTTAGCGATAATAAAGAAATACTTAAAAATAAAATCGCAGAATTAAAAGCACAAAACGAAGGATAAAGAATGAGACATAAACATGGATATAGAAAACTTGGCAGAACTTCATCTCATCGTGCTGCCTTATTAAAAAATTTAACTATAGCTTTAGTAAATAGTGGAAAAATCGAAACTACTCTACCAAAAGCTAAAGAATTAAGAGGTTATGTAGAAAGATTGATTACTAGAGCAAGACTTGGAGATTTTAACGCTCATAAAGCAGTTTTTGCTTCATTACAAGATAAAAACGCTACTAATAAATTAGTGACTGAAATTGCTCCAAAATTCAAAGATCGCAATGGTGGATATACAAGAATCATCAAAACAAGAATTCGCCGTGGTGATGCTGCTGAAATGGCTTTCATCGAATTTGTGGCTTAATCAAATCCTAGCTTTTGCTAGGATTAATACTTCAATTAAATACCCTAAAAATAAAAAGTTTTAAATAATTATTTTAAATAAAATTAAATTTATTTATTTTTCAAAACCCTTGCTAAAAATTCAACTACTTATGCTAATATAAGTTTTTAATTTTTAATTTCAAGGATATGTTATGCAAGAAAACACTCGTTTACGCATTGCGATACAAAAATCAGGTAGACTTTCAAAAGAATCCATAGAGCTTCTTTCAGAATGTGGTGTTAAAATGCATATCCATGAACAAAGTTTGATCGCTTTTTCTACAAATTTACCTATAGATATTTTACGCGTTAGAGATGATGATATCCCTGGGCTTATTTTTGATGGTGTTGTAGATTTAGGTATTATAGGGGAAAATGTTTTAGAAGAAAATGAACTTGAACGCCAGTCTTTAGGAGAAAATCCAAGTTATAAGCTTTTAAAAAAGCTAGATTTTGGATATTGCCGTCTTTCTCTTGCCTTACCTCAAGAAAAAAAATTTCAAAATTTGAAAGATTTTGAAGGCTTAAGGATAGCTACTTCTTATCCACAACTTTTAAAGCGTTTTATGAAAGAAAATGGGATTAATTATAAAAATTGTATGCTTACAGGTTCTGTTGAAGTAGCCCCTAGGGCAAATTTAGCCGATGCAATTTGCGATCTTGTTTCAAGCGGGGCAACTTTACAAGCAAATAATCTTAAAGAAGTTAAAGTCATTTATGAATCTCGTGCTTGTTTGATTCAAAAAGAAAATGCTTTAAGTAAAGAAAAACAAGCTTTAGTGGATAAAATTATGTTGCGTGTAGCAGGAGTAATGCAAGCAAGAGAATCTAAATACATTATGCTTCATGCTCCAAAAGAAAAGCTTGATAAAATTCAAGCCCTACTTCCAGGAGTTGAAAGACCAACCATCTTACCTTTAGCACACGATGAAAAAAATGTAGCTTTACATATGGTAAGTAAAGAAAATCTTTTTTGGGAAACCATGGAGGCTTTAAAAGAAGAAGGTGCGAGTTCGATTTTGGTTCTGCCTATAGAAAAAATGTTAAAGTGAGTAAAAAATGCAAATTTTAGTATATGATAATTTAGATGAAAAACAAAAAGAAGAATCATTAAAACGCCCTGCTATAAGTGCGAAAGATGAAATTTCAAAAATAGTAAGTTCTATCATTAAAGAAGTGCAAGAAAAAGGCGATGAAGCTTTGATAGAACAAGCTTTAAAATTTGATAAGGCTGAAATTTCTAATATTAAAATCACTCAAGAAGAAATTACTCAAGCAAGTAATCGTTTGGATAAAGATTTACAAGACGCTATTTTAGTAGCTTATGAAAATATCAAAAAATTCCACGAAGCCCAAATCCCACATGAAATCGCTCTTGAAACTACAAAAGGCGTTAAATGTGAGGTTTTAACACGCCCTATAGAAAAAGTAGGACTTTACATACCAGGGGGTTTAGCACCTTTGTTTTCAACGGTTTTAATGTTAGCTATCCCTGCAAAAATTGCAAGTTGTGAAAAAATCGTTTTAGCAAGTCCTGCAAAAATCAATGATGCCGTGCTTTTTTGTGCCAAGCTTTGTGGCGTGGATGAAATTTATCAAATGGGCGGTGCAGGAGCTATAGCAGCTTTGGCCTACGGTACGCAAAGTGTTTTAAAGGTGGATAAAATTTTTGGCCCAGGAAATGCCTTTGTAACCGAAGCAAAACGCCAAGTAAGTAGCGATATAAACGGAGCGACTATTGATATGCAAGCAGGACCTAGTGAAGTTTTAGTAATAGCTGATGATTTGGCTAATGAAAAATTTGTAGCTAGTGATTTGCTTTCACAAGCTGAACATGGTGCAGATTCTCAAGTGATTTTGGTGTGTTTAAGTCAAAATTTTGCTAAAAAAACAAGCGATGAAGTCCAAAGTCAATTAGAACTTTTGCCTCGCAAAGAGCTTGCAAGCAAAAGCATTGCTAATTCACGCATTATCATAGCTAAAGATTTAAATCAAGCCTTAGAAATTTCAAATCTTTACGCTCCTGAACATTTGATCATACAAACTCAAAATCCACGAGAACTTTTAAAAGGTGTGAAACACGCAGGATCGGTATTTTTAGGAGCTTATTCTCCAGAGTCTATGGGTGATTATGCAAGTGGAACTAATCATGTTTTACCTACTTATGGACTTACTAAAACGCATTCTAGTTTAGGTTTGGCAGATTTTAGTAAAAGAATGACCGTTCAAGAGCTAAGCAAAGAAGGCTTTCTAGCTTTAGGTAAAAGTGTTGAAATTTTAGCACAAAATGAGCATTTAGATGCACACAAAAATGCAGTAACTTTTCGTTTAGAGAGCTTAAAATGAGTCAAAAAATTCTTTTTATAGATAGAGATGGCACTTTAATAGAGGAGCCAAAAAGCGATTTTCAAATCGATACTCTTGAAAAATTGCGTTTTGAAAAAGATGCTATTCCTACTCTTTTAAAACTAAAAAATTTTGGATTTAAATTTGTCATGGTAAGCAATCAAGATGGTCTTGGAACGCCAAGTTTTCCAAAGGAAAATTTTGAAATCGCTCATGAAAAAATGCTTGATATTTTAAAAAGTTGTGGTATAGAATTTCAAGATATTTTTATTTGTCCGCATTTTGAAAATGAAAATTGTGCTTGTAGAAAACCTAAAACCGCTATGTTAGAAGAATATATCAAACACGAACTTTATAACAAGGAGCAAAGTTTTGTTATAGGAGATCGTGAGAGTGATATGATCTTAGCTTCAAATTTAAGTGTGCGTGGTTTAAGATACGGCGAACTTTCTTGGAAAGAAATAGAAAATGAAATTTTAAGTTCTTTTAGAAGTGCGAGTTATCAAAGAACTACTAAAGAAACAGATATAAAAGTAAAAGTGTGCTTAAATGGGGGCAAGGTTAGCATTAAAACAGGTATTGATTTTTTTGATCACATGTTAGAGCAAATCGCTGTACATGGAGGTATAGGGCTTGAAATTTCTTGCAAAGGGGATTTAGAAATCGATGAGCATCATAGCGTTGAAGATGTAGCCTTAGCACTTGGAGCTTGTATCAAAAAAGCTTTAGGGGATAAAATCGGCATTGCAAGATATGGTTTTGCTTTACCTATGGATGAGTGTTTGGCAAGTTGTGCGATGGATTTTTGCAATCGTCCTCATTTAGTCTATAAAGCCAAATTTAAAAAATCTCATTTAGGAGCTTTAAGCACAGAAATGATCGAACACTTTTTTTATTCTTTAAGCTATGCTATGGGTGTGAGTTTGCATTTAAAAGTTAAAGGTAAAAACGATCACCATAAAGCCGAAGGGCTTTTTAAAGCCTTTGCAAAAGCTTTGAAAATGGCAGTAAAAATAGAAAGTGAAAATTTAGCCAGCTCTAAAGGAGTGATATGAAAATCATCATCATCGATACAGCCTGTGCGAATTTGGCATCTTTGAAATTTTGTTTGGATAGATTAGGTTTTAATGCAACTATCAGTAGGGATTTAAAAGAACTTGAAAGTGCGGATAAGCTTTTTTTACCTGGAGTGGGTACTGCAAAAGAAGCGATGAAAAATTTAGAACAATTTAATCTTATTGATTTTATTAAAAATACCAAAAAACCTTTACTTGGTATTTGTTTAGGTATGCAAATTTTAGGAAATTTTTCCGAAGAATTAAATCAAGAAACCTTAAAACTCATAGATTTTACAACTCAAAAATTTAAAGCTAAAGAAGGCTTTACTTTTCCACATATGGGATGGAATCAAGTTCATAGCTCTCATGCTTTGTTTAAAGGTTTAGAAGGGGCTTATTTTTATTTTGTGCATAGTTATTGTGTAGGACTTGGAGAATACACTATAGCAGATTGTGAGTATTCGCAAAAATTTAGCGCAAGTGTAATGAAAGATAATTTTTACGGGGTGCAATTTCACCCTGAAAGAAGCAGTGAAGCGGGAGAAATTTTAATTTCAAATTTTATTAAGGATATAGGATGACTCAAATCATACCCGCACTCGATCTTATAGATGGCGAAGTGGTGCGTCTTGTAAAAGGGGATTACGAACAAAAAAAAGTATATAAATACAATCCCTTAAAGAAATTTAAAGAATACGAAAAAGCAGGAGCGAAAGAACTTCACCTTGTAGATCTTACAGGCGCAAAAGATCCTAGCAAAAGACAGCTTGTTTTGATAGAAAAATTAGCTAAAGAAGTCAGTGTCAATCTACAAGTAGGTGGAGGCATACGCTCTAAAGAAGAAGTTAAAGCTTTGCTTGATTGTGGAGTAAAAAGAGTAGTGATAGGATCTATGGCGATTAAAGATGTGACTTTATGTCTTGAAATTTTAAAAGAATTTGGTAATGAAGTTATAGTTTTAGCCTTAGATACGATTTTGAAAGAGGATTATGTTGTGGCTGTAAATGCTTGGCAAGAAGCAAGCGATAAGAAGCTTATGGAAGTTTTAGATTTTTATAGCAATAAAGGCTTAAAACACATACTTTGCACAGATATTTCAAAAGATGGCACCATGCAAGGAGTAAATATAAGACTTTACAAACTTATCCATGAAATTTTTCCTAATATTTGCATTCAGGCAAGTGGTGGAGTAGCAAGCTTAAAAGACCTTGAAAACTTAAAAGGAATTTGTAGTGGGGTTATCGTAGGAAAAGCTTTATTAGACGGAGTTTTTAGCGTAGAAGAAGGGATAAGATGCTTACAAAACGCATAATTGCATGTTTAGATGTCAAAGATGGCAGAGTAGTAAAAGGAACACAATTTAAAAACCATAAAGATATGGGAGATATCATAGAGCTTGCTAGGTATTATTCTCAAAATGGTATTGATGAGCTTGTTTTTTATGATATTGCTGCAAGTGCTAGAAAAGAACGCATATCAAGAGAATGGGTAAGTGAAGTAGCAAAAAATATCAATATTCCTTTTTGTGTTGCAGGGGGTATTAAAAGCGAAGAAGATGCAGCTGAACTTTTAGCTAATGGGGCAGATAAAATTTCTATCAATTCTCCTGCTTTAAATGATCCAAGCCTAATCACACGCCTTGCTAAAAGCTTTGGCGTGCAATGCGTAGTAGTAGGGATTGATAGTTTCAAAGATGAAAATGGAAATTTAAAAGTATTTCAATACACAGGCGATGAAAAAACAAGCAAACATAGTGGAAAAAGCACTTTAGAATGGGTTAAAGAAGTACAAGATCTAGGTGCAGGCGAAATTGTTTTAAATATGATGAATCAAGATGGCGTTAAAAATGGCTATGATTTAGAACAATTAGAAGCTGTATATAAAATTTGCAAAGTACCTTTGATCGCAAGCGGGGGAGCGGGAAAAATGGAGCATTTTTTAGAAGCTTTTAAACTAGGTATAGATGGGGCTTTAGCTGCTTCTGTTTTTCATCAAAAACTTATAGACATTAAAGAATTAAAAATTTATCTTAAAAATCAAGGTTTAAGTATAAGGATATAATATGCAAAATTTCAAAGAACTTAATGAAAAAATTGCTTGGCAAAAAGTGGATCATCTTTTACCTGTCATCATCCAAGATGCAAAAACTTGTGAAGTTTTAATGCTAGGCTTTATGAATAATGAAGCCTTAGAAAAAAGCTTAGAAAGTGGTAAAGTAGTCTTTTTTTCACGCACAAAACAGCGTCTTTGGATGAAGGGTGAAGAAAGTGGAAATTTCTTAAATATCGTAGATTTAAGCTTAGATTGTGATAATGACACGCTTTTAATTTTAGCAAATCCTGTAGGACCTACTTGTCATACGGGCGATATTTCTTGTTTTGAAAAAATTTCTAAAAATGCGGATTTTGTTTTTCTAGCCAGACTTGAAAAGCTTATCAATTCACGCAAAAATGCCGATGAAAATACTTCTTATACAGCAAAACTTTTCAAAAGTGGTACAAAACGCATCGCACAAAAAGTTGGTGAAGAAGGCGTAGAAACAGCTTTGGCAGCGACAGTAAAAGATAAAGAAGAGCTTATTTGTGAAGCAGCGGATTTAATGTATCATTTAAGTGTTTTACTTGCAGATGCAAATCTTAGCTTCTCAGATGTGATTTCAAAGTTAAAAGAAAGGCATAAAGCTTAAAGCTTTATGTAAATAAATTTATATCAATGCAAGGCTTCGTTAAGTTTGACTGCTTTTTTATTTAAAGCTACTATCATAGCACCACTTATAGAATCTTGACGGAAATGTAACCCATTTAAACCTTTAAGCTCTAAGCCTTTGTAAATTTCTTTATCAAAAGAAAAATAAGGATTAAGTTTGGCAAGTTCCTCAGCATCTTTGAGTAAAAATTTCGTTCCCTCTAGCACCGCAATACCTGCATCAACTATACAATTATCCCCTAAAGGAATTCCTGTCACTGAATTAGCCCCTAAAAGACAAGCCTTACCTACACTTATAGCATTGCCACTTGTTCCACTTAAAACACCTAAAATCGAAGCTCCGCCACCTACATCAGAACCTTCTCCTACTATAGCACTTGAACTAATACGCCCTTCAACCATACAAGCTCCTGTTGTACCTGCATTAAAATTCACATAACTTGCCCCTGGCATGATGGTTGTTCCTGCTGCTAAAGACGCACCCATTCTTACTTTAGAACTTTCTAAAATTCTTGTATTATCCTCAGGGATAATATGTGCTAAAAATCTTGGGAATTTATCAACAAAATCGATTTTTGGATATTGATTGCTCATTTTTAAACGCATTTCATTTGCTCTTAAATACTCAAGCTCGATAGGTTTATCATCGCTCCAAGCTACATTGCTTAAAAGTCCAAAAGCTCCATTTAGATTGATACTTCTTAAAGGCACTTTTTTAGTAGAAAGCAAATAAAGTTTTAGATAAACACTTTCTACACTTAAAGGTTCTTTATCCTCAAAAAGACAAACAAAAGCAAATTCATCGTCTTTAAATTTATCTTTGATAATCTTTAATAAATCAATATTTTGATGCCCTTCTTCTTCTAAAAAAGGTTTAAAACAAGAAAGTGCAAAATCAATATCTTCTAATTTCAAAGTTTGCACAAACTCACTCGCATTAAAATCAATCTCCACACCCCTTTGCATAAAAGCTTCAAGCATGATTGCTGCTGAGCCAAAATTTTGCTCATAATTAATCAAAGCAAAACTTGCTTGCAAGATTTTATTTTTATTTAGCTGTCCTCTATCAAGCCTTGCTATACCAAAAGCTTTAGGTTTTTTATAGCCGCTTTTTTGCTCGATTTGTTTGATTAAATGTAAAAAATCTTCTTTAGTATTAATCATTTTCTTTTCCTTATCCACTTAATTTTTAATGCGAACACGCACTTTTTCCATTCATCACAGGTTGTATAGCAGAATTATCCGCACCACCTTCATTGTTAATCTTTTCTATAAAGCTCCAAATTTTTTCAGCCGCCATTAAATAACGCTTTGAACTCACACTTTCAGGGTGATAAAAACTCACAGGCTTGCCTTCATCTCCACCTTCTCTTACTATCATTTCTATAGGAATTTGTGCTAAAACTTCACTTTTATAAGCTTTTGCCATATCCTCAGCTGTTCCTTTACCAAAAATATCATACTCTTTACCATTATCAGGACATAAAAATCCACTCATATTTTCAATCACACCCGCTATAGGAATGTGAAGTTTATTAAACATATCTAAAGCTCTTTTACTATCGTCTAAAGATACGGTTTGAGGTGTGCTTACGCAAACTCCTGCAGTAATAGGAATACTTTGTGCAGAAGTAATTTGCGCATCACCTGTTCCTGGAGGCATATCTAAAAACAATACATCAAGTTCAGGCCAAATCACATCAGCTAAAAGTTGCTCGATTGCTTTCATAATCATAGCTCCACGCCACATAAGACCTTGACCCTCTTCAATCAAAACCCCCATACTCATCATATAAACACCATGAGTTAAAATAGGCTTTAATCTCTGCCCTACTACTTCAGGCTGAGTTTTGGTTTCACCTAGCATTCTTGGAATATTTGGCCCATAAATATCCGCGTCTAAAATCCCCACTCTTTTTCCCATTTTAGCCATGGAAATTGCTAAATTTACTGTAGTTGTAGATTTACCCACACCACCTTTTCCACTTGAAACCATGATGAAATTTTTTACTTGTGGAGCGATATTTTTTCCACTTCTTGAATTACTTTTTTCTTCAGGAATTTTTGGAGTAATGATATTAAGTTCAATACTTTTTAAAGCCAAACTCGATAAAGCTTCAGTAGCATTTTTACGAATTTCATTGGCTACTTCAGGATTTGCTGAAACGATTTCTATATCAATGAATACACCATCATCTTGAATTTTAATATCTTTTACAAAGTTAAAACTCACTATATCCTTTTCAAAACCAGGATATTTTACAGTTTTTAATTTCTCTAAAATTTGTTCTTTCATATTTTTTCCTTGTCTTTTAAAAAAATCAATTTTACTAATAAAATGATAAAATTTAGCTTTTTATAAGTGTATAATATGGTAACATTATAAAAACCAACAATATTAAAAAGAGGAATGAAAAAATGAGTGAAATTAGCCTCATTATGTTAGCAGCTGGAAATTCTACTCGTTTTAACACAAAGGTAAAAAAACAATTTTTACGACTTGGAAATGACCCTCTTTGGCTTTATGCAACAAAAAATTTAAGCTCTTTTTATCCTTTTAAAAAAATAGTTGTTACCTCTAGTAATATCGTTTATATGAAAAAATTTACTAAAAACTATGAATTCATAGAAGGTGGTGATACCAGAGCAGAATCCTTAAAAAAAGCCTTAGAGCTCATAGATAGCGAATTTGTTATGGTAAGTGATGTAGCAAGGGTATTGGTGAGCAAAAATTTGTTTGATCGTTTGATTGAAAATTTAGATAAAGCAGATTGTATTACCCCTGCTTTAAAAGTTGCAGATACAACGCTTTTTGACAATGAAGCCTTACAAAGAGAAAAAATCAAACTCATTCAAACCCCGCAAATTTCTAAAACCAAATTGCTTAAAAAAGCCTTGGATCAAAACCTAGAATTTACAGATGATAGCACAGCTATAGCTGCAATGGGTGGAAAAATTTGGTTTGTTGAAGGTGAAGAAAATGCAAGAAAACTAACCTTTAAAGAAGATCTTAAAAAGCTTGATTTACCTAAACCTAGCTTTGAAATTTTTACTGGCAATGGTTTTGATGTGCATGAATTTGGAGAGAATCGCCCTTTGCTTTTAGCAGGAGTGCAAATTCATCCTATTATGGGGCTTAAAGCACACAGCGATGGAGATGTTTTAGCTCACTCTTTAACCGATGCGATTTTAGGTGCTGCAGGACTTGGAGATATAGGAGAGCTTTATCCTGATACTGATATGAAATTTAAAAATGCCAACTCCATGGAGCTTTTAAAACAGGCTTATGATAGAGTCAGAGAAATAGGTTTTGAACTCATTAATATAGACATTTGCGTCATGGCACAAAGCCCTAAACTTAAAGACTTTAAACAAGCTATGCAAAGCAATATAGCTCATACTTTAGATTTAGATGAATTTAGAATCAATGTTAAAGCCACAACAACGGAAAAATTGGGTTTTATTGGAAGAAAAGAAGGTATGGCAGTGCTTAGTAGTGTAAATTTAAAATATTTTGATTGGACAAGATTATGAAAGTTTTAATTATTGAAAATGAAATTTATCTAGCGCAAAGCATTAGCATTAAACTAAGTGATGCTGGATATAGCTGTGAAATTATCAACTCATTTGATGAATACAATGGTGAAAAATACTATGATATTATACTGCTTTCTACAAATACTAATAATTTTCTAAAAGCCGTAGGTCAGTTTAAACATAGTATTATTATTTTGCTTATTTCTTATATAAGTACAGATACAGTTTCAAATCCTTTGAAATTAGGTGCTAGTGATTATATTCAAAAACCCTTTATGATAGAAGAGCTGATTAGAAAAATAAAGCATTATCAAGATTTTAGAAAACTTTCAATCCTTAATAAAGCTTATCAAAGCTATATCAAATCAAGATTAGAAACAATCAAAATTCCAGAATATAATTATAAAAAATTAAAACTTCCATTGATATTAAAATCCAACAAGCAAAGCAGTGCTGATGCTTTTGTTTTTAATTATGCAAATGAATGTGACATTACTCTTTCTTTTATTGATTTAACATCTACAAATTCAGTTGAAAAAGTTATGAAACTTCCCACAGAAAACAATCTCTTATTTTTGAGTAATTTTCAAGCATTAAAAGCAGCAGAAAAGGAAAAACTCCTAGATTTTATACAAAACAAAAATGTTATTTTGCATACCAATTCAAATACAGATGATTTAAAAATAAACTGCATTAATTTAAATGATAATGAAAAAATTATCAATAGCAATGAAATTTTAACCATAGATGAGTATGTAAAATATGTTATTATAAACTACCAAAATATATTTCCTGATACTGATCTTTCAAAAAAATTAGGCATTTCACGTAAATCTTTATGGGAAAAAAGGAAGAAATATGAAATCAGCAAGAAAAAATAAAAACATTACCATAGATCAAAATGAATTTGGCATCTTATCACTTATTAAAGAAGGTTTGCTAGGTACTTGCACTCATTTAATGAATGAAAAAGAAGTCAATGAAATCATTAAATCAGGAAAATTTAAAGGAGAAAGTTTTCCCTATCCCTTAAGCTTTGCACCAAAAAATGCTGAAGAAGCACTAAATGATATAAAATCTGGCGATAGAATCGATCTCATACTAGATGAAAAAGTAGTAGGACATATAGATTTTAAAAGCCAATTTAAAAATAATAAAAAATTTTCTGATATTTTCAATCCCAACACTTGCTCTCTAAAAGACATAGGAACAACTTGCATAAGTGGAAAAATAGAAATTTACAATTCTCAAATTAAAAAAATAAAAGAAAATTTTCAACAAATCAAAAACAATCTTAATGCACAAAAAATTACCGCTATAGTTTCAAGTTTTGATCCTTTGCATCGTGCCCATGAAAGAATGTTTCGTTGGACTATTGATAAAGCAGATTTAGTTGTAATTTTTCTTGTAGAATCTTTTGATACAAATGGGTTTGAATTCGAACTTAAAGAAGCTTATTTGAAAAAATTTATTCAAAACTATCTTCCACCGGATAGAATTTTCATTTTTCCATTAAAAAATATTAATATTTTTCACGCTCATTTAAATCCTGGCCTAGAAAGCATTATCGCAAAAAGTCTAGGTTGTACCAAACTAGTAGTAGGACAAAATCATACAGGACTTGGAATGTTTTATGATGATAATCAACCAAAAACCATACTTGATGATTTTTCCAAAGACTATGGCATAGAAGTGATTGTTTTGCCTGAATTTGTATTTTGCGATCAATGTCGCATGATTGTTAGCACAAGATCTTGTCCTCATGGTTGTCATCACCATTTGCACTATAATTCTCAGTCTTTAAAAGATTTGTTAAGAGCGGGCATCATTCCTCCAGCAATTTTCATGCGTAAGGAAGTATCTAGTGTTATTTTAACTTCTCTTTTTCCAAATAGATTAAAAAATATGCAAAAAATTTATAATGAGCTTTTTCCAACTGATGGAATTTTAGAATACAAAAATGATGAAGAATTTTATCAAAAACTTTTAGAAATTCATCAAATGTCTTATATGGTGTAACAAAATGCAAAAATTATTTTTAACTTTTTTTTATTCAGGTTCTATAAAAAAGGCAAGTGGGACTTTTGGTACTATCGCTGCTTTAATACCTGCTTTTTTTATACTTAAATATCTCGGGATTAATACTTTGTTTTTACTAAGTATTTTAATTTTTGTTGCAAGTATTCGTGTTATAGATGATTATGAAAAAAAAACAGGAATTCACGATGACAAACACATAGTTATCGATGAAGTTGCTGGGGTTTTTCTTGCTTGTGCTATTGCAGCAAGTGTTGAAAACTCGATAGTCAATTTTGTTTTGGCTTTTGTTTTATTTAGACTCTTTGACATTACAAAACCTTCTATTATTGGCAAGATAGATAAAAAAGTCAAAGGCGGACTAGGTGTAATGCTTGATGATATGCTAGCAGGATTGTTTGCTGGACTTTTAAGTGCGGTAATTTACGGATTTTTACTTAAATTTAATTTAGTTTTTTGGGATATAAATTTAAAAGATTTATTTTGAAATTTTGCTTAAATTAATTAAATTTTAAATTTTATTCTTATATAATTTAGTCTTTAATTTCAAAAAAGGAAAATATAAATGGCAAACCATAAATCTGCTGAAAAAAGAGCAAGACAAACTATTAAAAAAACAGAAAGAAATAGATTCTATAGAACAAGACTTAAAAATATAACTAAAGCCGTAAGAGAAGCTGCAGCAAATGGAGATAAAAATGCTGCTAATGAAGCTTTAAAAGTAGCCAATAAAAGCATTCATGCTATGGTAAGTCGCGGTTTCATTAAAAAACAAACTGCTTCTCGCCGTGTAAGCCGCTTAGCCCTTTTAGTAAATAAAATCGCATAATTTTCTATATAGTTTTTAATGTTAGCTAGCAAACTAGATCCTTTTTTAAAACGCTTTGAAGAGTTAAATTCTCTTCTTAGCAGCTCTGATATACTCAACGATATCAGTAAAATGACTACACTCTCTAAAGAACAAAAAAATTTAGAACCTATCGTTTTAAAAGCTAAAGAGTATTTAAAAACTTTAGACAATATAGAAGAAAATAAAGCTTTGCTAAACGATCCAGAACTTGGGGAACTTGCGAAAGAAGAACTAAAAATTTTAGAAGAATTAAAACCAAAACTTGAAGAAGAGATTAAAATTTTACTTCTTCCTAAGGATCCCAATGATGAAAGAAATATTTTTCTTGAAATTCGCGCAGGCACAGGTGGCGATGAGGCATCTTTATTTGTAGGAGATCTTGTAAAAGCTTATGCAAGATATGCTGAAAATCGCGGCTATAAACTTGAGATTGTAAGCTCTAGTGAAGGAAGTGTAGGTGGATTTAAAGAAATCATCATGCTTGTTAAAGGAACAGGGGCTTATTCAAGACTTAAATATGAAGGTGGAACGCACCGTGTTCAAAGAGTTCCTCAAACAGAATCTCAAGGACGTGTGCATACTTCTGCTATCACCGTGGCAGTAATGCCAGAAGTTGATGATATAGAAATCGAAATCAATCCAAACGATCTTAAAGTTGATGTGATGCGTTCTTCTGGACATGGTGGACAAAGTGTAAATACTACCGATTCAGCTGTTCGTATCACTCATATCCCTACAGGTATAGTTGTAGTCAATCAAGATGGAAAAAGCCAACACAAAAATAAAGAAAGTGCGATGAAAGTCCTAAAAGTAAGGCTTTATGAAATGCAAGAGAGTGAAAGACTAGCAAAAGAAAGCGAAGCAAGAAAATCACAAGTAGGAAGCGGAGATAGAAGCGAACGCATTCGCACTTACAATTTTCCACAAAATCGTATCAGCGATCATAGAATAAATCTTACTTTATATCGCTTAGATGCCATTATGCAAGATGGGCTTTTTGATGAAATCATAGAACCTTTAATCACTCATCATCAAGCCCAAACTTTACAAGAACAAAATTTATAAGATTTTATATAAATTAATGCTTATGCGGGAATTTATGTGGATTTCCACTAGCACCTACATGTGCAACATTTCCATTTTCTATATCATAAGCTTGACCAAAACCTTTTACAAAGCGTCCTTTTTTAAATTCAAGCTTTACTAGATGAAAATCAAGCATCTTGCGTATAGTTTTAATGCCTCCTTCTCCTCCGGTTTGTTTTTCAAACTCATCATAAATTTGATCAAATCTTTCACCTCTCTCTAAAAAGCTTGCATTTACTCTATAACGTAATCTTTTGCGAAGTATAACAGAAGCGGCTTTACTCTCATCCTCTAAAAACATTATTTCTATATTGTTTGGATTTACTTTGATGTTGTTAAAATGTTCGCTTACTTCACTTATATAAATATAATTTCCCCATTGTGTGCTTACAAAAGGTGCATACGAGCAAACAACCTCTCCATTTGCATTTAAAGTTGCCAAAGCTACAGAATTAAAACTTAGCATAAATTCATTTAATTCTTTTTCTACGCCACTAAAATTTTGCTCGCTCTTTGCACTCATGCAAAGGGATATTATAGTATCTTTAATCGTGTTTTCATCGGCTTTTTTAGGAAATTCCACTCGTAAATTTTCTTTATCATTGTAAACAAGATCCAAGCCATTAAAATCAACACTTTTTAGAAAAACATCTTGCACTTGTTCAATACCACCAAATTTTTTACAAAGATCGACTAAATTTGATTTATGATGATCATTCATATGAGAAATAATGCTTTCAAAATTCATTTTTATCCTTTCTTGGCTTTAAAATAAAATATTAAAAAAAATGGTATCAATTATCAAATTAAAAAGCACTTAAAATATACAAATTATCTATTTTAACAAAAATTTATACTAAATTAAGTTAATAAAGGATAAATTCAGTTCTAAATTATTATGATATAAATTATCATTATTTATTTTATTTTAAGGAGTAAAATTTGCACACAAATAAAAAAGATTTTAAATTATCTTTATTTGCATTATTGCTAATAACTAATTTAAATGCACAAGAATCAAATGAAGCTATTAAATTACAAAAAGTTGTTGTTAGTACAACAGGTTTTGAACAAGATGCGGACTCAAATTTACGCAATGTAATCAGCATAGAAGGCAAAAATCTGCAAAATAAAGGTTATGTTTCCTTAGAACAAGCCTTAGAAAGAATTTCGGGCATTAGTTTTGTAAATTTTGGACTTGGACGCAATATAGATATGCGTGGACAAGGAGATAAATCCAATATAGCTGTAAAAGTTATGATCGATGGGCGTTCTATTAATGTTCTTGATAATTCCCACGGTGTAACCCCGCTAGATAGTATCAATTTAGATAATGTAGAACGCATAGAAATCATACCTGGGGGTGGGTCTGTGCTTTATGGAAGTGGTACTAGAGGGGGCGTGATTAATATCATTACAAAAAAACAAAAATCAGATGCTTTTGCTATAAATTTAAAAAGCAATGCTTATAATCATGGTGGACTAGGCGGAAATTTAGGTATCAATGGCGCCAAACAAATAAATGAAAATTTAGCTTTTAGCTTTGATATACAAAGTTTTAACCTTGATGGATATCAAGAAGGTTATAATGAAAAAGGTTATTTTATCAACACAAAAACCTATATTGATATCAATGATAATAGCGATTTAACTTTGGGTTATAATTATTTTAAAAGCAAAAACACCAGCAGTGGTTATCTAACAAAAGCACAAGCCCAAAGCGATCCAACTCAAAAAGGCAATAGTGACAATATCACACAAATCAATCGCCCTGAAATTTCTTTGGATTATCATTACTATTTTGATGATATGTGGGAATTTAACCTAGAAGCTTTTTGGCAAAATCAAAAAATCAATTATCTAAAAGATGTTTCTGAAATGAGCTCTATGGGGCTAAGCGTCCCTGTATATCAAAATGGAAGTGGTTTTGAAGACACGCTTACAGGGATAAGTTTAAAAAACAAACTAAATTATGCAAATAATTCTTATTTTATTTTTGGTTATGAATTTGCAAACCATGATGCAAAAAGAACAAGCATTATTCATTATGATGTAAATGCCGGCAAATTTCAAATGAGTCACACCATGACAACGCTTATGGATATGACTAAACAAAGCCATTCTATTTTCGCTCTTGATTCTCATGAATTTAATGATATTTTTAGTATTTCAGGTGGAGCAAGATATGAATATAGTCTTTATGACACAAATAGAAATTACACTAGCAATATGGTTATATCAAACATTCCTAAACCAAGCACTCCAGAACTTTTTTCAACCGATGATACAAGTCATAACTTCGCCTTTGAAATCACTCCAAATTTTAAATACTCAGACACAGGAAAGCTTTATATCAAATACGAAAGAGGTTTTGTCTCTCCAAGTCCAGCACAATTTGTCAACAAGGATAAAAATTCACAAAAGTATTATTCTGCAAATTTAAATCCTGAGATCTTTGATACCTTTGAACTAGGTATTGATGATTTTTGGTGGGATTTTTACGGCTTTAATCTAACTTTATTTTACACCCTAAGCAAAGATGAAATTTCTTATCTTGGAAACCCTCATTCTACTAGTGGATCTTGGTGGAAATATTATAATATAGATCAAACTCGCCGTTTAGGAGTAGAATTAAGCCTGAGTCAAAATTTTTTAGATGATGATTTAATCTTTAGAGAAAGTCTAACTTATCTTGATGCTAAAATTTCTAAAGGTGTTAATGACGGCATGAGAATTCCTTATGTTTCAAAAATCAAAGCCACAGCTGGGCTTGAATACGCTTGGAATAAAAATTTCTCAAATTTTATTGATTTAACCTATTTTTCTAGAGCAAAAGATGGTGGAACTATAGATGAAAATACAGGAAAAATGTCTAAAAATTCTTGGATAAGGGATTATTTTTTAACAGATATTGGCATGAAATATAATTATAAAAAATTACAAATTTTAGCAGGAATTCGCAATCTTTTCGATAAAAGATACTACACCTATCAAGACAGTATAAATGATCAATACCTAGTTGGAAATGGCAGAAACTACTATGTTGAATTTAAATACGCATTCTAAAATTTTAGTGATTATAGGGCTTTTGGTAGCTTATATAATCGCTTCTTTTACAGCACTTTGCTTAGGAGATGAGAATTTAAATCCAAAAGAGCTTTTTTCATATATCTTTAGCCAAGATGAAATTTTAAGACAAATCATCATAGATGGACGCTTACCACGCATTATAATGGCGATTTTAATCGGTATGCTTTTAGCTAGTAGTGGGGCTATCACTCAAAATGTATTTTCAAATCCTATAGCCGATCCTTATATCATAGGTATAGCTTCTGCGGCAACCTTTGGAGCGGTTTTGGCGTATTTGTTAAAATTGAATGATTATTATTATGGAATTTTAGGTTTTGTTTGCTCTGCCTTTTTTGCCCTAGGAGTTTTTAAAATTTCTTCTAGAACTTCTATAGCAACTTTACTCATTATCGGCATAGCAGCTTCATCTTTTTTAGGGGCTTTTACTTCTTTTTTCACTTATCTTATAGGCGAGGATTCTTTTAAAATAGTCGCTTGGCTTATGGGAAATATAGGCAATGCTTCTTGGTTTCGTGTGGGAATTTTAATCTTGCCTTTAATTTTTTGTTTGTTTTATTTTTACGCTCATAAAAACGAATTAAACATACTTTTAAGCGGAGATGATGAAGCTAGAAATCTAGGGGTAAATGCTCAAAAATTAAAGATAAATTTACTCATTGTCTCATCTTTGGCTGTATCTTTTGCGGTTGCTTTTAGCGGACTTATAGGCTTTGTTGGACTAATCATTCCTCATACCATAAGACTTTTGCTTAAAAATTATGATAATGCCTTAGTTATCCCTTTATGTACAGCATTTGGAGGATTATTTTTACTTATTTGTGATACTTTAGCAAGAACTCTTTTAGCTCCTGTGCAAATTCCGATTGGAATTTTAACTGCATTTTTTGGAGCTCCTATTTTTTTATACTTAGCTTTAAGCGCTAGGAGATTTTTATAATGCTAAAAATACATGATTTAAGCTTTGCTTATCACCAAAAAGATTTACTAAAAAACATTCATTTAGAACTTAAAAATCAGGCTTTTATAGGAATTTTAGGGCCAAATGGCTCAGGTAAAAGCACTCTTTTAAAACTTATACTTAAAAATTTAAGTCCAAATAAAGGAGAAATAAGTCTTTTTAATACAAATATCAAAGATTTCTCTCTTAAAGAATTTGCCAAAATTTGCGGCTTTGTGCCTCAAAAATCAGAATTAAACACCCCTTTAAAAGTCATCGATGTGCTTTTAATGAGCAAATATGCGAATTTAAAACACGCTTTTAGTTCTTATTCTAAAGAAGATATTTTAGAAATTAAAGAATTTGCTAAGGATTTAAGACTTGAAAAATTTCTAGAAAGAAGCATACTTTCTTTAAGTGGTGGTGAATTTCAAAGAATGCTTTTAGCAAGAGCTTTGCTTAAAAAGCCAAAAATTCTTTTTTTAGATGAACCTACTTCAGCCCTTGATTTAAACTATGCTATAGAGCTTTTAAGCCTTTGCGAAAAACTAGTTAAAGAAAAAAATATAGCCGTTGTTGCTATCTTGCATGATTTAAATTTAGCTTCTATGTTCTGCGATAAAATCCTTTTTTTAAAAGAAGGGGAAATAAAGTATTTTGGAACGAGTAAAGAGCTTTTTACTCAAGAAATTTTAAAAGAAATTTATGATTTAAACTGCGAGATTATTTATAAAAATTCTAAACCTTATATTTTAGCTTTAAAGGAGAAAAAATGAAAAAAATTTTAATTATTATGAGTTTGTTTTTAATCACACTAAATGCAAAAGAACGCCTTGTAGTGCTTGATCCTGCAAGCATAGAAACCCTTTTTATGCTTAAGGCTGAAGATCAAATCGTAGGCATTGCCACTTTACAACACTCAAATATCTATCCTAAAGATCAAACCTCAAAACTTACAAGTGTAGGCACTTTTTCAAATCCTTCACTTGAAAAAATAGTAGCACTAAAACCAAGTTTGGTGATTTTAAGCTCTTATTCTTTAAATTTAGAAGAAGGACTTAAAAATTTTGGTATCAAAAGTATCAATTTAAAAGCCGAGCGTTTAGAAGATATAACAAAAAATATCACAACCTTGGGCCAAATCACCAAAAAAGAAAAAGAAGCGGAGCTTTTAGAACAAGAATTTGCTCAAAATTTAAAAAAATTAAGCGATAAACCCTTAAATAAAAGTGCGATTTATCTTTATTCTAGCAACCCTTTAATGGCCTTTAATGATAATTCTTTAATAGCTGATATTTTAAGACTCATAGGGATTAAAAATTTAAGTCCGCAAAGTCAAATTTCAAGACCTGTTATATCAGCAGAATATATACTGAAACAAAATCCAGACATACTCATTCTTGGAATGAATGCCAAAAACAATCTTTTAGATACAAATGCTTTATTGAAAAATACCAAAGCAGTTAAAACAGGAAGTATTTATTTTAACAAAGATACACATATATTATTACGCCTTAGTCCTAAGATAATAGATAGAATTCAAGAATTTAAAACAAAACTTCAAAATAATAATTTTTAATCACCCAATCTTGCTTTAAAAAATTCGCAAGTTTGACAAAGTTTTTCTATGCGTTTATCTTCTTCAAAAGCTTTTTTCATCATCTTTATACGCGGTGATTTAAAAAGCTTATCAAAGTTATTTTCAAAAACATTTCCCAAGTTAATATCTGCTTTAGCATCCAAACAGCAAGGCACTAAACTTCCATCACTTAAAATCCCAATTTGCTCTTTTAAAGCATGACATTTTCCTTTTTTATAAAGGGGTTTATCTTTTAAATTTGGCCATTTAAAAAGTTTATTTTGATGAAGCAAAATATGTCTTTGCAAGCGATTTTTACTTAAGCTTGCATCGATCTTAACTTCAAATTCTTTGGCTAAAAACTCATAAATTTCTAAATTTGACTTAGGTGCTTTAAAATTAGCATCTAAATTCCAAAGTCTTAGATTGATAAAAGAAAGGCTTTTTTGCTCTAAATGCTTTTTGCAAAGTTCTAAAATAGGCTTAAAATACTGTTCTAAAGAAATTTTGCTTTGACTCAAAAAAGACATTAAAGAAATATTGATTTGATGGATATTCTCATACCCTAACAATAAAGCTTGATTTTTAGAATTTAGATAAAAGCCACTTGTAGTGACTTCAAGTTTCATAGCTTCACCTTTTGCAATTTTTATATAATTTTCCAAATTAGGTAAAAGCAAAGGATCACCCAAAAGATGAAAAGTAAAAAACTCAGCTTTGTTAGAAATTTCATAAGCTAAGTTTTGAAATTTTTCTTCACTCATTACCCCGCGAATTCCTTTTTGAGAAGGACAAAAATCACATTTTAAACCACAAATATCGCTTAATTCTATATATATTTTTTTAAATTTCATTATATTTCCTAGAGTAAACATTTTACCAAAATTTATGAAATTTATTAAAATATGTAACATTTTTATCGATATTTTTATCTTTTTTATTTCTCTTCTTTATTTTTAAATATATTAAACAAAAATCACACTATACTTAAATAAAAATCTAAAATTAAGGAAGGGTTTATGCAAGAGCTTACTCGCACGAAAAAAATTCGCTCTATTATTGCTGCAAGTAGCGGAAATTTAGTAGAGTGGTTTGATTTTTATATCTATGCTTTTACAGCAACTTATTTTGCTCATACTTTTTCAACTTCAGATAATCCTGTTATCCAGCAAATCAACGCCTTTGGGGTTTTTGCAGCAGGATTTTTTATGCGTCCTATAGGCTCTTGGCTTTTTGGCTCTTTAGCTGATAAAGTAGGTCGTAAGAAATCTATGGTTATATCAGTGGTTTTAATGGCTTTGGGCTCTTTTATGATAGCAGCCTTACCAAGCAAAGATACAGTGGGCGATCTTGCTATTATCTTACTTTTAGTAGCAAGACTCATTCAAGGCCTTAGTGTAGGTGGGGAATATGGCATAGCAGCTACTTATCTTTCAGAACTTGCTACAGAAGGAAAACGCGGTTTTTACTCATCTTTTCAGTATGTAACCCTAATAGGTGGTCAACTTTTGGCCGTTGCAAGCATTAGCATAATGTTTTTATTTTTTAGCATTGATGATATGAAAGATTATGCTTGGAGAATACTTTTTGTAATAGGCGGAATTTTAGCACTAGGCTCGCTTTTTGTAAGAAAAATGATGAATGAAAGTGCTACAAAACTTCACCAGCATGAAGATCGTGGTACTTTAAAAGCATTATGCAAATCTTGGAAACCTTTTTTAATGGTGCTTGGGGTTACTTCTGGAGGTTCTTTAGCTTTTTATACTATTACAACTTATACTAAAACTTTTATGGAAAATACGGGTATGGATAAAATGCTTGTTAATAATCTTTTCTTAGGTGCTTTATTTATACTAATGATCATTCAACCTCTTTTTGGATATATAGGAGATAAAATAGGTCACAAACGATCTTTAATTGTATTTTGTATTTTGGCATTGGTAGGAATTTATCCTATTTTTTCACTTATAGCCAATAACACACAAAATAATCCTTCTTTGACATTTATGTTGGTGGTATTATTGTTTGTTGTTTTAAGTTTTTATACTTCAGTTGCAGGGATTTTTAAAGCAAAACTTTTTCCTGAGCATGTAAGAGCTTTAGGGACAGGTTTAGGTTATGCTATTTCAAATGCTGTTTTTGGAGGATCTGCTCCTTGGGTTGCTTTACAATTTAAAAATGCAGGTATAGAAAATGGCTTTTTTATCTATATAGCTATTTTTACAATCATCATGCTTATAGCTACTTTATGTTTGCCTAAAAAATCAGAGCTTAATTAATTTTAATGCTTTTAAAGAAAGTGCCGAAAGTGCGGTACTTTCTAACTCTTTTAAGGTTTTAAATTCATAATTTTTATTTTCATTGTTTAAAATTTGATGATAAACCTTGATATTAAGTTTATACTTAGTATAGCCGTGCTTAAACTCCCCTATAAAACTCATATCTTTAGAAAGTTTATATTCTCCTTCTTTAAAAAAAGGAAAATTATACATACCCTTATAAAGCTTATCTTGGCTTTTCTGTATCGCAAATTTTTTATTAAATTCAAACAAAAAAAGATTTAAATTTACACTCTCATAAAGTATTTTTTTAACTCTTGGATAAAGCTCTGTATTAAATTTACCTTGACAAAAATCATACAAAGGACAAATTCCACACTTTGCATTTTTACCCACACAAACTAAAGCCCCTATATCAAGCAAAGCTTGGTTATGATCAAAGGCATGATTTAAATTTAAAAGCTCTTTAGCTCTTTTTTCAAGTTCTTTCATACTAGGATTTTCCAAAGTAAAAAGACGAGAAAGCACACGGCGTATATTACCATCAACAAAAGAAACCTTTTGATCATAACCAAAACAAGCTATAGCGCCTGCTGTATAAGCTCCTATACCGCTTAATTTTTTTAGATCCTCAACTTCTTTGGGTAATTTAGCCCCAAACTTATCCACACATTCTAAAGCTGCCTTTTTTAAATTTCTAGCACGAGTATAGTAACCAAGCCCTTGCCAAGCCTTTAAAAGCTCATCTTCATTAGCATTAGCCAAACTTTCTAAAGTAGGAAATTTTTGCAAAAAGGGGAAATAAAACCTTTCTAAAACTGATTTAACTTGAGTTTGCTGAAGCATAATTTCGCTGATATAAACCCCATAGGCTCTATCAATATGCTTTAAACTTTCATCACAATTTTGACTTTGTAAATTACGCCAAGGTAGAGTTTTGCGTCCATTTTTTTCATACCAAAGAAGTAAATTTTCTTGTAGTTTTTCAAGCTCTTTTTTTTGCATAAATGAGAGTATAACAAAAAATTTTAAAATTTTTTGCTAAAATTAGCTCAAATTAAATTATTAAGGATATCCATGTTAGCTTTTTTTAAAGGTTTAGGTATAGGTTTTTTATGTTTATTACTTTTTGTTGCAGGAGTAGTTTTTAATGTAGAATTTTTAGGCAAAAAAGACTCTAATCATGATTTATATTTTTCAAGAAATATAGAAGTAAGCAATACACTAAAACCCGATATTTTATATACAAATATTAATTTTTGGGCAAATGAAAATTTAAGTTCAAAAATTACATTAGACAATAGTGAAAAAGCTGAAATCACAAATACTTTCAATCAAATTTTAGAACGCTCAAAAAAAGAAAATTTTTGTAGCGGAGGAAGTTTTTCTTTAGAACCTAATTTTTCCTATAAAGATGGTATACAAACTCCAAAAGGTCAAAGATTTGATGCGAATTTAGAATGTGAATTTAAAGAAAACCAACTTGCAGATTTTAACAATCTTTTAAATGACATCAATTCTGTCATAGCTAAAAATAATTTCATCAGCGTTTCAACACCAGCCATACAAACAAAATTTTCAAAAGATACACTAAACAACAACAAAGAAAATCTCTACAAAGAGCTTTTAAAAACATCATACGAATATGAAAAAACTTACTCTTTAAATCTTAATAAAACTTGTGTATTGAAAAATTTACAAGTAAATGCCAATACCAATATCGCACCTAGAATGCTAAATGTAAAATCTGATAATATAGAACTTTCATCTCCAATTATCGGCGAAAAAGAACAAATTTTAAGTGCAAAAGCTTTATTTATTTGCAAATAACTTAAGGCAAAATAAACTCCTTTTAAGTTTATTTTGCTATACTTTTATCTTCAATTCTTTCAGAAATTTATGCGGGAATAGCTCAGGGGTAGAGCACAACCTTGCCAAGGTTGGGGTCGCGAGTTCGAATCTCGTTTCCCGCTCCATAATCACCCGCCCGGGTGGTGGAATTGGTAGACACAAGGGACTTAAAATCCCTCGGAATTTTTCTTCCGTGCCGGTTCAAGTCCGGCCTCGGGCACCACTTTTTCAACATTATCAGGGCGACATAGCCAAGCGGTAAGGCATGGGCCTGCAAAGCCTTGATCTCCGGTTCGAATCCGGATGTCGCCTCCAAAAAGGCAAAACTTTACTTTATCGGGAGATGGCTGAGTGGTCGAAAGCGGCGGTCTTGAAAACCGTTGAGGGTCACACCTCCAGGGGTTCGAATCCCTTTCTCCCGGCCACCAAAACTTTCTAGTTTATCAAGCTTATGTCATTCCTAAAATTATAAAGGATGCTACAGATGAAAAATAATTTCGGTCTTACTATTTTTATTATATCCTAAAAAACTTAGAAAAACTATGGTTAATATAACTAAAAATAAGAAATACAAATGGAAAATTTAGATTTTATTATCTTAAAACAAAAATATAAAATTTTAAAAATATGTCAAATTTTAAAATACAAGGTAGCCAAATGAAAGAATTTTATATGAATTTAGCTTTAAATGAGGCTTGGAAATATCAGTTTTTAACCTATCCAAATCCAGCCGTAGGCTGTGTAATCTTAGATAAAAATGAAAAAATTTTAGCCATAAAAGCTCATGAAAAAGCTGGATTGGCTCATGCAGAACTTAATGCCATAGCTCATGCTTTTAAAAGTTTAAGACCTGAAATTTCATTGCCTAAAGAAGCAAACGCTTTACATGAGTTTATTTGCAAAAACCATCAAGGTGTATTTAAAGATAGTATAGCTTTTGTAACACTTGAACCTTGCTTTCATCAAGGAAAAACGCCTCCTTGCGCAAAACTCTTTAGCGAGCTAGGTTTTAAAAAAATTTTCATCAGCGTTAAAGATGAAAATAAAATCGCAAGTGGTGGGGCTGAGTTTTTAAAAAAACAAGGTGTAGAGGTTGAATTTGACATACTTAAAGAAGAAGGAAAAAAACTTTTAAAACCTTTTTTAAAATGGCAAAAAGGGCAATTTAAACTTTTTAAATTAGCCCTTTCTATGAACGGCTCACCTTTTGGTAAAATCGTAAGCAATGAGCTAAGTCGTACTTATGCACATAAAATTAGAGCGGTGATTGATTTACTTGTAGTCGGTGGAGAAACCATAAGAAAAGATCACCCTATACTAGATGCTAGGCTTTGCAAAGCAAAAGCGCCCAATCTTTGTATCTTAAGCCGTCAAAATATAGATAATTTTGATAAAAATATCCCTTTATTTAAAGTTCCAAATCGCCAAATTTATACCCAAATTCCAAGTGAAACTAAATTTTTAATGTATGAGGGTGGAGAAAATTTTCTCAAAACCTTTAAAGATGAAATAGATATGTTTTTGATTTTTCAAAGTTCAAGTTTAAATGATGAAAAAAATGTTACAATACCTTTAAATTTCAAGCCACTTTATAGGAATTTTTTAGGGAGTGATACTTATGGCATTTATGAACTTTAGTGGATTTTTTTATGCAAGAAATGATTTAAGATTATTTAAAATAGAAAAGAAAAATGAATTAAAATCCTTTTTTTACAAAGACTACACCTTATCAAGCTATAAAGATGCTTTAAATTTAAACAATGAAATCTTTTTTTATCAAAGTTTAAAAGAAGGCTTATTTAAAGAAAATGATGAAATTTTAGTTTCAAATTTGGGTAAAAAGATCATACTTTTTAGAAATTTCACTCAAAATTGCGATAATTTTAATGAAGCAAAATTAAAACAAATATTGCTTTTATTTTTTTTATTATTAGCGAGTGTATTTTTTGCAAGTTTGGCTATGATTAATGAATTTGGAGCCATAGATCTTGTTTTTTTAATGATTTGCTTATTGCTTTTAGTGATGGGAGTAATTAATCTTGGCTTGCTTTTTAAGCAAATTCGTATTCTTAAAAGTTTTTCCAAAGAAGAAATGAAAGAATTTTTAAGTCAAAGAATGAAAAAATATGCTAAAGTGTAAAAAACACTTTAGCATACTGTTTTTAAATTTGTAGCAAGACCACCTAAAGAAGTTTCTTTGTATTTATAATTCATATCTTTTCCTGTTTCATACATGGTTTCTATAACCTCATCAAGGCTTACCATAGGAGTAGATTTACGTGTCATTGCCATTCTAGCAGCACTTATAGCCTTAATAGCTCCAAAGGCATTTCTTTCTATGCAAGGAATTTGCACAAGTCCTGCAACTGGATCGCAAGTTAAACCTAGATGATGTTCCATTGCCATTTCAGCAGCGTTGCATGCTTTAAAAGCATTAGCTCCCAAAACTGTTGCCATAGCCGCAGCTGCCATCGAACTAGCACTACCAATTTCTGCTTGACAACCTGCTTCTGCTCCGCTAATACTTGCATTTTTCTTATAAAAAGAACCTATAAGCATTGCTGTTAATAAAAACTCTATAGCCTTTTCATCGCTAAAACCTATAGTATGATTTTTAAGATAAAGCATAACAGCAGGGATAACAGCACATGCTCCATTTGTTGGCGCGGTTACAACTTTTGCTCCGCTAGCATTTTCTTCAGCAATCGCAATAGCATATAAAGAAATAAAATCGATAATGCCCATAGGATCAGCTGTCATCGCCACTCTTTCTTTAAGTCCTTTAGCTCTACGCTTTAAATGAAGTTTTCCAGGCAAATAATCTTCATTTGGATGTGTACCATTATAATACACTTCTTGCATTACTTCCCAAATTTCAAGACAATAAGCACGAATTTCCTCTTTAGTGTGAAATTGCAATTCATAACAATAAGAAAGCTCTGCTAAATCCCAATCTCTTTTATCGCAAAGCTCTAAAGCTTCTTTTGCATTGTTAAGCTCTATATCTAGTTTTTTCTTTTTATTTTGGTTGGAATTTTTACCTTTTTTTTCTAATTGTGCAGCTGTTAAAACAAAGCCTCCACCTACAGAATAATAAGTTTCTTCATCAACTAACCCGCCTTTACAATCATAAGCTTTAATCTTCATACCATTCTCATGTAAAGGTAAAAAATCTTTGGAAAATATCAAATCTTTTTCATAATTAAAACAAAGTTTTTTCTCACCACAAAAATCAATTTGAGCATTTTCAATAGCATTTTTATTTACTTCATCTTGTATTGCCGCACTTAAATTTTTAGCTTCTAGGCCATTTAACCCCCAAATTACAGCCTTATCACTCAAATGTCCTTTACCTGTTAATGACAAAGAACCATAAAGAATGACTTCAACTCTATCAATTTCATCAAGCTTTTTAGCAACTTTTTTACAAAATAAATTTCCAGCAAGCATAGGCCCTAAAGTATGAGAAGAAGAAGGACCGACACCTATTTTAAAAATGCTTAAATTACTCATTTTTTATCCTTAATTTATAAAAGATTGTGAATTGCAGCAGAAATCGCAACTATTCCCATTACCAAAATAAAAAGATCTAAAAATTTATTACGAAATCTTGCCAAAATATCAAAACGATAAATACAATAAAGCGGCATCAAGAAAAGCAAAATAGCCAAAACAGGACCACCAATAGCCTCAATAATTCCTATAACACTTGGATTTTTATACGCAACAAGCCAAGCGATAGCAAAGGTAATGATCGCTGTTAAAGTTTGAGCGAATTTACCTTGAATTTTACCATTACTTGCTTTATATAAAATACCGTTTAAGCCTTCTTGAGAACCAAGATAATGTCCTAAGAAACTTTTACTAATGGCCACAAGCGCAACAATAGGCCCAACATAAGTCAGCAAAGAAACTTCAGGAAATTTATTTGCTATAAAGGTAAGAATATTGATATTTTGTTCTTTTGCTGATGCAAAATCTTCTGGTGTAAAAGTTAAAGCACAAGAAAAAACAAAAAACATTACAACAAAAACCATAAGAATAATTGCCAAAGAAATAATTTTTCTAGCACGAGGTTCAGCATAATCACCATATTCTTTTTTACAATAACAAGCAAGCGAAGAAATAATAGGAGAGTGATTAAAACTAAACACCATCACAGGAATAACAAGCCATAAAGTAACCCAAAAATTACTTGTTGAGATTACAGAAAAATCAACATTTGTAAATAATGATGAATTCCATTGTGGAATTAAAAGCAATGAAAAAATAAATAAAAATATAATAAAAGGAAAAACAAGAAAACTCATTGCTTTTGTTACAACATTTTCACCAAGAATAGAAATCAAAACCAAAACCCCAACAATCAAAAAACTTACCCACCAACGAGCAGCATGAGTAAGATCTGCATTGAAATTAAACTGATTGATTAAGAACTCAAGCAAAGTTGTTGTAAGATTAGCACTATAAACCAGTAAAATGGGCAAAATAGCAAAAAAATACAAAAGCGTAATTAAAAATCCACCACCCTTGCCAAAATAACTTTCTGCAACAAAAGTAATATCATCTTTTGGGTTAGAACTTGAAAGCACAAAGCGACATAAATTTCTATGAGCTAAGTAAGTCATAGGAAAAGCTAAAACAAGTATAACTAACAAAGGTATCAATCCACCAAGCCCAGCACTAATAGGTAACAAAAGTACGCCGGCTCCAATAGCTGTTCCAAAAAGAGATAAAACCCACCTTGTATCGTGACTAGTCCATTTAGGAGTATTCATTATTCTTCCTTAAATTATAAGATTGTATCTCTTTTATTTTAGCAAAATATTTATAAATAATTATTTTTTTTAAAAAATATTTTAAATCTTATGTAACATTTTGTAAATTTAATTTTATAAAAAAACAATCACTTGTATCAATAAAGTATTATTTTAAAACTAAATATATTTTGGGTTTTGCAATCAAAAAATAAAAATTTGGAAGACTATGCTTCCAAATTTTTGCATCAAATTTTCTAAGGGAGTTAAATTTTCAAAAATTAATCTAATTTTTGACCTAGGATATTTCCTTGCATATCCGTATAAACTTTCATGTTATTATTAAACTTAAATTTATAACCATTAATTTCTTTATCTATTTCAAGAATTTGAGCATTTGGTTGAGTTGCACTCACTTTTTTCATAACACTAGGTAAAATAGTATGTGGTAAAGCCTTATATTTTCCATCAACTTCTTTCCAATCTCCATTGATCATAAAATCAATTTCAGTTCCATCATTTAAAATTACATCATAAGAATCTATATCTTTTTTCACCAAACCAATTTGAGCGGTTTTAAAATTTTTAGAAATAAATTCTTTGGCATTATTTGGAAGTTCGCTAGCAGGAACAACCATATCTTTAGCTAAAAGCACCGTAGCACCCAACAAAGCAAGTAAAGTTAATTTTGCTTTCATAATTTCTCCTTTTGTGTTTTGGTTGGCGAAAGTTTAACTCAAAACTGTGAAGTGAATGTGAAACTTAAAAAATAATTTTCAAGCTTTCGTTCTCAACACTTATACCTTGACTTTTTATAAATTTTATTTCTTTTCCATCTTCAAATTTTAAAATATCTTTATCTTTTAGATTAATATCATAAGTTAAAATATGTAAAACAATATCATAAATACAAAAGAAAAGTTCTTTTTCTTCTATGTTTAAATCACAAACTTCAAGTTCTAATTTATCAAAATTTCTAAGCCCATAAGTATAAGCATTGACTCCATTTTCACTAGGATAAACACTAACATATATCCAATTATATACCGGCAAGCGATTATCATCTAACATTTTTGCATTTTCTATATAAAAACTGGGCTCTAAAACAACTGCACCTGTATAAAAACCTAAAGCATGTTTATTATCCAAACATAAAGCTGCAATTTTCGTAAACATTTTAGCTTGTTCTAATTTGCTTTGATCTTGACTTAGCACCGCTATAAGAAGATGAGCTTTATGTTTTTTAGTTTGCTGTAAGGCATCTTTCCACATAAAATTAAAATTTGCATAGTATTCTGCTTCGTGATTAGGTATAGGATTTTTAATCAAATTTAGAGTAATCAACATATTTTCATGTGAAAAAATCACTCCCTCTTTGGTAAAATTTTCATCAGCTATTTTTATATTAAATTTATCTTCTAAAATGCTTTTTAATTCCGAAAAATTAAAATCAACTTCATCAAGAAGAACAAAAGAGGTAAAATTGTGATTTAAATCTATAGTCATGTTAAACCCTATTAAATTTTTATAAATTATAACCTAATAAAAATAAAAACTATAAACAAGAATTTCTTAAAAATTATGATAATTGATATTAATTATAAATTTATTTTTTATATAGTATAATCTTTTAAAATTTAGTAAGTATATTTTTGGAGAAAAATGTGGAATTTCTAAAAGATTACATCGATTTAATTATCTTTTTAATTCTAGGAATTATGGCATTTATAGCTTTTTGGTGTGTTGTAGAAAGAATGCTATTTTTTAGAAAAATTAACTTTAAAAATTATGAGAATCAAGAGCAATTTGATGATGCGATTAGTGAAAATTTAACCACTATATATATCATCTATTCCAATGCCCCTTATATAGGACTTTTAGGCACTGTAATAGGCATCATGGTTACATTTTACGAAATGGGCTTAACGGGCAATATAGATGTCAAATCTATAGTTGTGGGACTTTCTTTAGCTCTTAAAGCTACAGCCTTAGGACTTTTGGTTGCTATTCCTGCTTTAATGGCTTATAATGCCTTACTTAGAAAAGTTTCCCTCTTAAGTAATGCTTATAAGGCAAATAAAAATGCTTAAACTACCAAAAAATGAAGGTTTAAATATAGTTCCATTTATAGACATTATGCTTGTTTTGCTTGCTATAGTACTTAGTATTTCAACCTTTATTGCGCATGGAAAAATTCAAATCTCACTTCCTTCAAGTGAAAATGCTACCAATATAAGCAATAATGAAAAAAAACTTCTTATAACCATAGACGAAAAAAATACTTTTTATTTAAATGATAAATTAGCTGATTTAAATGAAGTTCAAAATGCTATTTTTTCACTTGATAAAAAAACCATAGTAGAACTAAAAAGCGATAAAAATGCTAAATTTGAAAGCTTTGTAAAAATTATAGATTTTTTAAAAGCCAAAGAACATGAAAATTTTCAAATTCTTACTGAGAAAAACAAATGAAAACTTTATTTTTAAATCATAAATACCAAGCTTCTTATATAACTTTTATAGTCTTTATACCTTTGCTTTTTGTCATTTTTCACTCGAATGACTTTTTTAAAATGGAAATTAAAAATGAAGATTCTTTTTCTTTAGCAATAAAACAGTTTACCCAAACTAATCCAACAAATGAGACTAAACCAACAGAATCCATTATAGAATCTATCAAACCAAAACCTCAGCCAAAAGTTATTAAAAAAACTCCTGAAAAAATGCAAAAAAAGATAAAAAAAACACTTTCACATCCAATACCAAATAAAACCCCAATAGCACCAACTCAAGAAGTTAAAACTTTTACAAAAACAACTGATACAAATGTCAAACCTAAAATCACCCAATTGACACAAGGAAAAGATAATCACCCTGTATTAAAAGAAATCCAAAAAGCTATACAACAAGCACAATTTTATCCAAGGCAAGCAAAAAAAATGCGTATGCAAGGAACTGTAAAAGTAGAATTTTTATGGAAAGAAAATAAAACTTTAGCAGATTTAAAAATCATAGAAAGCTCAGGATATGATTTGTTAGATAAAAGTGCTTTAGAAAGCATAAAAAAAGCTTCTTTAAATTTTCCACACTATAACGGGGATTTAAGAATTACACTACCTATTATATATGATTTTAAAATCTTAAGAGGGTAAAATTATAATTTACTACACTCTCTTATCTACAATTTGTGTTTCTTGATTTTCAATTTTATTTTGAAAATCTTTACTTAAATTCTGACTTAATTCTTGCAAAGATTTTTGCTTCAGTTTTTCAAATTCTTCAGGATTACTAGCCTCAAGCTTTGCCTGCTCATCAGCACTTAAAGCACTTAAACCTTTTTCTTGGGCTTTTTGAAGCAAATCTTCGTCTTCTTTTTCTTTGATATTATTTTCCTTATCATCTTTTTTATTGATTTTTTGCGGATCTATGGTTTTCATAGCACTAGCTCCACTACCTGATGCCTCTTTAATGTCACTTAAAATTTCTCTCATGCTAGGTTCTTTAACATCACTATCATCAACTTTACCATCTTTATTTACATCTTTATCAATAAAAAAATTTAATTTTTCTTCTATATTTGCATCATCAGATATTTTTTCATCGCTTATTTTAAAGCCTAAATTTTGCATACTTTGTTGAAGGGTGCTTGTATTAAAATTTAATTTTACACTTTGTTGTTTATTATTTAAATTTGAATTTAAAGAACCAAAATTATCTTTTACACTTTCAAACCAATTTGAAACAAATTGATTTGCTTCGCCATTAAGCCTTATGCTACCATCATTTCTAGCAACATAATTCGTATAAGAACTGAAATTTTTTTGTAAACTACTATAATTTTCATTGCTTAAATTTAAAGCTATAAGTTCACCTTGCTTATTTTCAAAAACAACCTTAACACCATCGTTATTTAAACTCGAAAGATCTTGCACGGGAATTTTATCTTGATCTTCTTTTTTTAATACGCTAAGCTCTTTTTTATCAACATTATTAGTTAAAGAATGAGTTAAACTAGTAGAAGTATCGATTTTCATTATTTATCCTTTTTTACATTTTGCAAATAAACCTAAACGACACATTTTTCTCTCATGTGAATTTTTTAAAGAATTACACTTTTTAAGTTCTTGCTCGTAGTTAGCACAAGATTTTGCAAAAGCAAAAGAACTCAAAATGCTTAAAACCAAAATTATTTTTAACATTTTCCAATCCTTATTTTAAAGATTTTTTAGTTAAAATTATACCTTTTATAATCGACAAAATCTTAAAAAATTTTATAATCTCAGAAAGGAATCAATGAAAGCATTAGCTCTTTTTAGCGGTGGGCTTGATAGTATGCTTGCAATGAAACTCATCACTGCACAAGGCATAGAAGTTAAAGCTCTAAATATCAACATAGGTTTTGGAAGCACAAGTGATAAAAGCGAAATCATGAAAAAGCGTGCGGCAATGGTAGGTGCAGATTTTGAAATGATAGATGTAAGAAATTCCTATCTTCAAGAAGTGCTTTTTAATCCACAATATGGCTATGGCAAACATTTTAATCCTTGTATAGATTGTCATGCTTTTATGTTTAAAACTGCTCTTGCTATGTTAAAAGAAGAAAATGCAAGTTTTATCATCACAGGAGAAGTTTTAGGACAACGCCCTATGAGTCAAAGAAGTGATGCGATGGCAAAGGTTAAAAAACTTGCTCTTGATGAAGAAGATTTAATCTTGCGTCCTATGTGTGCAAAAAACCTACCTCTAACCAAACCTGAAAGAGAAGGCTGGGTAGATAGAGAAAAACTCGAAGGTATTAGCGGAAGAAGTCGCAAAAGACAACTTGAACTTGCAGCTAAATTTGGCTTAGAAGACTTTGAAAGCCCAGGTGGAGGTTGTTTGCTAACTCTTGATAGTTTTGCTAAAAAAATTCGAGATTTCATAGAATTTAACAAAGATATGCAGGTTAATGACGCACAACTTTTAAAATATGGTCGTCATTTAAGATTACCCAATGGAGCTAAAATGATCATAGGTAGAAATGAACTTGAAAATACTCTTTTAAAAGGTTTAAAAACTTCTAAATATGAAGTAATAGAACTTGGGGATTTAATCGGAGCTTACTCTTTGGTAGATGAAAAAATTTCAGAAAAAGACTTAGAACTTGCCTTAAAAATAGCCCTTACCTATACTAAACACGAAGCAGGAAAAAGCTATGAACTTAAATTTAAAAATCAAGCTTATACAAGTATAGCTTTTGAAAATAAGGCTGATATTAATCAATTTTTTATTAGTTAAAGTGTAAAGTATTTAGCAAAACAAGCGATATAGTATTTGAATCTTTTCAAAATATTGCAATCAAGCCCATGAAAATGGGCTTTTTTATTTTAATCCATAAGCATTTTTTAAATTGTTTAAATTCGCACTCGCATTCAAAAGCAAACAATCAGCCAAAACCAAACGCACCATAGCACTAGCTACAACACTTCCTCTAACACCTACACAAGGATCATGCCTACCTTTGAGTTCAAATTTCAAATTATTACCAAATTTATCTATACTTTCTTGTTTGGCAAAAATAGAAGGAGTAGGTTTAAAATAAGTTTTTAAAATAAGATTTTCTCCATTTGAAATTCCTCCTAAAATTCCTCCGCTATGATTGCTTAAAAACTTGCCATCTTTTAAAGCATCATTATTACACGATCCGCGCATTTTGCTTGCATTAATACCTTCACCTATTTCAACTGCTTTAACAGCATTAACTCCCATTAAAGCATGAGCTAATTTAGAGTCTAACTTATCATAAAGAACTTCTCCAAGTCCCACAAGCATACCACTAACTTTTGTAAAAACGGCAGCGCCTACACTATCTTTTGAACTTCTAGCATTTAAAATTTCATTTTTAAAGTCACTTTCTAGTTTTGGATCAAGGCAAAAAATTTCACTTTTCTTAGCAAATTCAAAATCAAATTCTTCTTCTTTCAAATTTGATACAAAAGTTCCTACTCCAAAAACACCACTTTGAACACAAATACCAAATTCACGCAAAAGCATCGCTGCAACTGCACCACCAGCCACTCTAGCAACACTTTCTCTAGCGCTTGATCTACCTCCACCCCTATGATCTCTTATGCCATATTTATAAAAATAAGCAAAATCCGCATGAGCAGGACGAAATAGATCTTTTAAATTATCATAATCCTTAGAATGAGCATTTTCATTAAAAACTACTATAGCTATAGGATGACCCGTTGTATATCCTTCAAAAACTCCACTTAAAACCTGAGCTTTATCGCTTTCTTTTCTTGGTGTTGCAAATTTACTTCCGCCTTTGCGTTTATCAAGCTCATTTTGTAAAAATTCTTCATCAAATTTAACTCCAGCAGGCACTCCATCAATAATACATCCAACAGCCACACCATGAGACTCACCAAAACTTGTAAATTTCAATCTCGTACCAAAGGTATTCATTATAAAGCTCCTAATTTCTCAAGTGCAATTTTTGCTGCCATTTGTTGTGCTTCTTTTTTGCTTCCCGCAATAGCTCTTGCAAGTTCTTTACCATCAAGCATTAAAGCGATTTCAAATTGCTTTAAATGATCAGGACCAAAAGCACGCACTGTTTCATACTGCGGAGTTTGTCCGATTTTTCCTTGTGTAATCTCTTGTAATTTTGTTTTATAATCTTTTATAAGAATTTTTGCATCAATTTGAGGGAAATTTTTTTCTATAAGCCTTAAAGCAATAGTTTTTGCAAACTCAAACCCAGCTTCTAAATGTATAGCACCTATAATGGCTTCTAACGCATCTGAAAGTATAGAAGGCTTTTCTTTTCCTCCATTGTTTTCCTCAGCAACACTCATAAAAATAAAATCGCCCAAATTTAAACTATTTGCAATTTTTGCAAAAGACTTTTCATTCACTAAAGCCGCTCTAAGCTTAGATAAATCTCCTTCGGCATCTTTGGCGAATTTATGAAAAAGGTATTCACCCACAACTAAATCAAGCACGGCATCACCTAAAAATTCCAGGCGTTCGTTGTTGTAAGATTTTTTAAAACTTTTATGGGTTAAAGCATGTATAAGAAGATTTTTATCTTTAAATTCATAAGTTAAACTCTGCTCTAGTTTTTCAATGTTTTTCATCATTTTCCCTTGCAATTTTCAAAGCAGCTTCACGCGCCAATGTATCACATCTTTCATTTTCCAAATGTCCATTATGTGCTTTTACCCAAAAAGCCTTAATCTTATGAGATTTTGCCACTTTAATATATTCCTTCCATAAATCTATATTTTTTTTACCTTTAAAATCCTTTTTTATCCATCCTTCTAGCCATTCATTAATACTTTGAACCATTAGGTTAGAATCTGTAAAAAGCGAAATTTCACAAGGCTCTTTTAAAACCTTCAAAGATTCAATAATTGCCATTAGCTCCATTCTATTGTTAGTGGTATTAGCCTCAGCTCCAAAACCTTCCTTTTGATACTCCTTATAACGCAAAATATAAGCCCATCCGCCAAAACCTGGATTATTAAGACATGAACCGTCTGTATAAATTTCAATGTGTTTCATTGTTTTTCACTTCATAAATAATTTTACAAGTATTAAACTCATAACAAACAGGACAGTGATAAAAAAATAAAGGCATAACATTTTTACACTCAGAACAACGATATGAAAATTCTAACCCCGCATTAAAAGAATTATCTTTTAAAATTTTTAACATTTTAAAATTAGAATTTTTAAAAACAAACTGATGCGTATCATCATGCTTTGAAATTTTACCCAAAGCATAAAAGAATTCTAAAAAATCTTGATTTTCTAAATTAAACGCTTCATTTTCTCTATAAAGCAAATCACAAATATCAAAAAAATTTTGCCCTAAAAACATATGATATTTTTCAAAAACTAAACGCCCTAACATAGGATTATCTTCTATTTTAAATTCTAAAAGTTTTTTCTTTTTTTCTTCATCAGTGATATTAAAAGTACAAAGTTCTAAAGCTTTGATAAAATCATACTCTTTTTGTACATCTTCATTAAGCTCAAAAAGACATTCTAAAAGTTCTAAATTTTCTTTATAAGAACGAAGTTTTAAATAAACAATTTTTAAAAGTTTTAAGGCTTGTATATTTCTTGGACGCAGTTTTAAAACTTGTAATAAAACTTCTTTTGCACGCTCTAAAAATCCTGCTTTAAAATAAACTTTTGCCAAAGAAAGGAAAATAAATTCTCTTTCTTGTTTATCTTTACATTTTTCAAGAGCAATCAAATAAATTTGAGTTGCTTTTTCAAATTCCCCACTTTTGGTAAAAATTTCAGCCAAAAAACTTAAATTTCCAAAACTCAAGCTACTATTTCTTAACAACTCTTTATGAGCGTTATCCATTTCAAATTTTTTTATAAATTTTTCAAGCTTTTGTTCTTCATCTTTGTTAGCAAATATTTTCCAAATATAATTTGCAACAGCTACAACAAATACTAAAATGGTTAAAATTATAAGCCCTACTAAAGGGTCTCTGTATTCTACAAAGAAAAAATCCATAGTCTCGCTCTAAAAATTTTATGCCAAATTATAGCCAAATCTTTGTATAATTTTAACAAGGTTTGTAAAATGATAACTAAAGAAAGTATAGAAAATTTATCCCAAAGACTTAATATTGTTGATATTATAGAAAATTATATTGAAGTAAAAAAACAAGGCTCTAGTTTTGTGTGTATCTGTCCTTTCCATGCAGATAAAAACCCGTCTATGCATATCAATCCTACCAAAGGTTTTTATCATTGTTTTGCTTGCAAGGCTGGTGGAGATGCTTTTAAATTTGTAATGGATTATGAAAAATTAAGTTTTGCCGATGCAGTTGAAAAAGTTGCAAGCCTTAGTAATTTTACTTTGAGTTATACAAAAGAAAAACAAGAAAATAAAAAAGAGCTAAAATCTATATTACCAAACTTAAATGCGTATTTTAAAGATAATCTCAAACACCACAAAGAAGTTTTAACCTATCTTTACCAAAGAGCTTTAAATGACAAAGATATAGCCAAATTCGAATTAGGTTTTGCAGGAGCAAGTGAAGATAGTATAAGATTATTGCAAAATCAAAAAATTCCTTTAGAAGATGCTATGAGTGTTGGAGCTTTAAAAAAAGATGAAAATAATGAATTTTACGCAAGTTTTATATGGCGTATCACCTTTCCAATCTACGATCATAAAGACTTATTAGTAGGGTTTGGAGGGCGTACTTTAAATCCCAATGCACCGGCAAAGTATGTAAATTCACCCCAAAATATACTTTTTGATAAAAGTAGAATTTTTTATGCTTTTAACATCGCTAAAGAAAATATAGCCAAAAAAAAAGAAATAATAGTATGTGAAGGCTACATGGATGCAATAGCTTTTCACAAAGCAGGGTTTAACAATGCTGTAGCAGTTCTTGGAACAGCACTAACCGAACATCATCTACCTTTAATCCGCCGTTATGATGCAAAAGTGATTTTATGTTTTGACAATGATGAAGCAGGATTAAAAGCTGCGACACGATCTGCATTTTTATTAAGCACAAACAAAATAGACGGTAAAGTGGCAATTTTGCAAGGCGGAAAAGATCCTGCTGAGCTCGTAGCAAAAAATGAAAGCACAAAACTTCATAATATACTCGATGAAGGAATAGAGCTCGGTGAATTTTATATCAGACGCTTAATATCCACTCATTCCATAATTTCTGCTCTTGATAAACAAAAAGCTTTAGAAACTATACAAAAATTTACCTTTAATCTTGAACCTTTAGTGGCAAATTCTTACACTAGTCTAGTTTCAAATTTATTAAAAGTGGATGAAAAATTTATCGTCTTATCACAAAATTCAAAAAAAACCATACAAACCCCTTTAATTTCTCAAAATAAATACAATTTTCCTAAAGAAAAAATTCACATTGCAGAATTAGAACTTATAGCTTTTTTAAAACAGCATCCAGATATATGTAACGATTTTAAGCAAATTAGTGATAGTGTTTGTTTTAAGCATAAAATTTTATTGGATAAAATTTTAGAAAAAAAAGGTTATGAAGATAGTGATATTAGAGAATTTGAAAGTAAAAATATTCGAAAAAATTTAAACTATAGCGAATTCTTGTTAGGTATTTGCAAGGTTAATTTAGCTTTTTTAAACAATGTAAAAATTAAAAATTCTACACTCGCATTAAAAAAACAACTTTTTACGCTTATTGATAAAAATTTAAATCTTCTAATTAAAAATTTAAATACCGAAGAATTAAATAATTTTTTAAAAGAATATTTAAGCTTCTTAAAATATGAAAAAAACGAAGAAATTCTGCAACAATCATTTAGAAACTTAAATGGAATTTTTAGTAACAAAAACTTTACAGCTTATGATTTAGGATTTAGCGCACAAGATAATGACGAACCTTTTTAATTTATTTAAATTTCAAGCCTTAATTTACCTTTTTTTAAACACAATCACGCTAAAGTATATAAAAATTTTTAAGGATAAATTATGATGCCTTTTAGCGATGAAGAGCTTATAAATCCTGTTAAAGCAAGTTTAGAAAAGAGCTTGCCTATGCTTGAACGTGATGGCGGAGGGCTTGAATTTTTAGGGATTAAAAATGGGGTTGTTTATGTCCATTTAATAGGAGCTTGCAAAGGTTGTGCATCAAGTGGAATGACACTAAAATACGGTCTTGAAAGGCAACTTAAGATTGATATTCATCCAGAAATCACTATAATCAATTTAAACGGCGGAGCAGACGAATTTGCAAAATTATAAAAAACTTGGAATTGAACATTTTTACAAGAAAGATTTTAAAACTGCAAAAATATATTTTTCTATGGCTTATGAAAAACGCAAAAATAAACGCTTGCTAAATTTTATCTGCCTTTGTGATCTTGCTTTAAAATCTCCTAAAGAAGCTTCTTTACTTTTTGATTTTTATATAGAACATTACAAAATCTCTAGCATTGATAAAGACTTAGAAGAAATTTTAAGTACAATTGAATTTAAAAAACAAGAAAACAAACAGGAAAACGAATTTGAAGATGGGCATGCGTTAAATTATCAAGATTTTTTAAAAAGCGAAGAAGAACTTGGCTTTCAAAAAAGTTTTGAAAATATCATTAACAGCACTAAATTAGTTATTGATAATCGTGATGATTTTTTAGATTTTTTGGAAAAATTACTTGATAATGGCTATAAAGATATGACTTTAAATTACATAGAAAATGTTATGCCTCATTTTTGGGCAAATGATAGATTTATCAAACTCCAAGAAAAACTCATGGGATTTAAAAGTGAAATTAAAACTTGAAAATTCATTCATTACAGATAACACCTTAGAGTGTGAAAAAGAATGCTTTTTTTTGCAAACCACACAAAATGCTAAATTTCACGCTCAAGCCTTAGAAAAAGGTGCAAAAATCATTGATGTAAATGAGTGTAAAAAACTTTTAAAAATCGATGAAAAGATTCAAATCATAGGAATCACAGGAACCAATGGCAAAACCACAACCGCAGCAGCGATTTATTCTATCTTATTGGATTTAGGTTATAAGTGTGGGCTTTGTGGGACAAGAGGAGCTTTTATCAACGATGAACAAATTGATGAAAAATCCTTAACCACCTCCCCTATTCTTAAAACCTTAGAGTACCTACAAATAGCCACTCAAAAAAAATGTGATTTTTTCATCATGGAAGTAAGCTCACACGCACTCGTTCAAAACCGTATCGAAGGCTTAAATTTTGCTGCTAAAATTTTTACCAATATCACTCAAGATCATTTAGATTTTCACGGTACTTTTGAAAATTATAAAGAAGCAAAAGAACTTTTTTTTACAGATGAGAGTTTAAAATTTATCAACAAAGATGCTTTGGCTATTAAATTTAATGTGCGTAACGCTTTTACTTACGGCATAGAAAATCCTGCTTTATATCAAATCAAAGCCTATTCTTTAGAAGAAGGCATTAGTGCTATTGTAACAAATAAAAATCAAACTTTTCACATAGACTCGCCCTTACTAGGACTTTTTAATCTTTACAATCTTCTAGTTGCTAGTGCTTGTGTGAATGAACTTGTAAAGCCTGATTTAAAAGATTTGGAAAAAGCTATCAGTGGATTTGGCGGAGTTTGTGGCAGGGTAGAACAAGTAGCAAAAGGTGTGATTGTGGATTTTGCTCATACGCCTGATGGCATTGAAAAAGTGCTTGACACTCTTAAAAATAAAAAACTCATCGTTGTTTTTGGAGCAGGTGGAGATAGAGATAAAACCAAACGCCCTTTAATGGGAAAAATCGTCGAACATTTTGCAAAAATTGCTATCATTACAAGTGATAATCCACGCAGCGAAGAACCAAAAACCATCATGGAAGAAATTTTATCAGGCTTTGCTAAAAAAGAAAAAGTTTTAACGATAGAAGATAGAAAAGAAGCCATAAAAAAAGCTTTAGAACTAAAAGAAAATGACGATTTAGTCGTTATTTTAGGCAAAGGTGATGAAACTACTCAAGAAATTAAAGGGATAAAATATCCTTTTAGTGATAAAGTAGTTGTTAATGAAATTTTAAAAAATCAAGGATAATCAATGTTTGAAAATATGGATTTTTCTAAAATGGGTGAACTTTTAAATCAAGTTCAAGAAAAAGCAAAAAATATAGAACTAGAACTTGCAAATCGTGAATTTAGCGCCAAAAGTGGAGCAGGACTTGTTAAAGTAAGCGCTAATGGAAAAGGCGAGATTATCGATGTTAGCATTGATGATTCTTTACTTGAAGATAAAGAGTCCTTGCAAATTTTACTTATTTCTGCGATTAATGATGTTTTAGCCATGGTTGCGCAAAATCGCTCAAGTATGGCGAATGATGTTTTAGGCGGTTTTGGAGGTATGAAATTATGAAAAAAATTTTAATTATTTGCATGCTTTTTACTTTGTCTTTTGGTATAGAAAGACCTAAATTTGAAGATTTTTTAGCAGGTTATGAAAGAAATAAGGCAAGCATGCTCAACTATGAAGGAATGCCAGCTTTTGCACTCAGTGAAAATTTACTTGCTGTGTTAAAACAGCCTAATACTAAGCTTAACAAATATGTAAAATACGATCCATTTTTAAATTTATATCTTGTAAGAACTGACTTTAGCCTAATCCCTACTCCTATGGGTGATGAAGAAAAACTTACTCGTAATGATTGGGTTGGAATTTGGGATCCTAATAAACCTTATATAGGGCATATTAAGTATTTAGCTCAAAATATTGATGAAAAAGATCAACTTGATTTTAATTCTAAAATAGGACTTTTAGGGACTCCATGCTGTGAAATGATGGGGATTGCTTTAAATAATAGCTCTTTTATAGGCAATCGCTATTTAAAACATTTTATGAAATATAACGATGTTTATTGGGGGGATATTGGCGTTGATTTTGTTGTTCGAGAAAATAAAATTTATGTTAACAATGTAAGAAAAAATCCACAATTTTTAATCAACGATCAAGTTATAAGTGTTGATGGCTTACCCGCCAATGATTTAAGAAAACTCAATGAAAAAATTCTTTTTGCAGATCGCGGAAGCACTCTTTATTTTCAAGTATTGCGTGATAATATGGATTTAAATATTTCTACTGAAGTTTTTGCAAAAGATTTAAGCAAATTTAACCTTCCTGATTCTAAACCAAAACCAAAAATTACAAATTTCACAAGCAATCTTGGTTTAACGGTTAATACTAGTCTTGTTGTAACCAAAATAGATCCAAAATCAAAAGCATCAAATGCAGGATTTATGGTAGGAGATAAAATTTTACGCGTTAATAATATTATTTTAAATAATTTTAAAGAATTACAAAATATTTTAAGTGCTGGTAATGACTTTAGCATCTTAATTGAACGCAAAAGTACTAAATTACCTTTATCAAATTTCAACAATGAACTAGGCGGAAATGCCAACTCAGGTGGCGATGGTAAATTTCAATTTTTCATAAGGCTTACTAAGTGAATTTAAAAGAACTTTTTATCCATCACTTAGAAAAAAATCTACCTAAAGTTGAAAGCTTTCATCCTTTTTTTAATGAAGCTTTAGCCCTTATGCTAAAAGCGGGAGGAAAGCATTTTCGCGCACAATTGCTTTTAAGCGTAGTACAAAGCAATAAACCTGAACTTTTAAATCAAGCTTTAGATGTGGCTTTAGCTTTGGAATTTATCCATACTTATTCACTCATACACGATGATTTACCTGCTATGGATAATGCGGACTTTAGACGAGGAATTCCAACCTTACACAAAAGCTACGATGAACCTACAGCCATCTTAGTGGGTGATGCTTTAAATACTGAAGCTTTTTTAGTTCTAAGTCATGCTCATTTAAAAGATGAAATCAAAATCAAACTCATCAAAACTCTTGCCTTTAATGCAGGGCTTAATGGAATGGTCATAGGACAAGCTATTGATTGTTTTTTTGAAGACAAAAGACTGAGTTTAAATGAACTTGAGTTTTTGCACACACATAAAACCGCAAGATTAATCGCTGCAGCTTTAAAAATGGGTTGTGAAATTTGCGAACTTAACAACGAAGAAAACAATCAAATTTACAAACTTGGTTTAAAACTAGGACTGATTTTTCAAATCAATGATGATATTATCGATGTAACTACAAGCCAAGAACAAAGTGGAAAGCCAACTAACAACGATACTCATAAAAATTCTTTTGTCAATTTGCTTGGACTTGAACAAGCCATAAAAACAAAAGAAAATCTTCTTAATGAATGCGAACAAGACTTAGAAAAACTCAATGAAAAACTCGCGCAAATGATACAAAATTTAATAATTCAATACTTATAAAGGCAAAAAATGGACATTCAAATTTTACAAGAACAGGCAAATACTCTAAGATTTTTAAGTGCTGATATGGTGCAAAAAGCAAACTCAGGACACCCAGGTGCACCTTTGGGTTTGGCAGATATTTTAAGTGTTTTAAGTTATCATTTAAAACACAATCCTAAAAATCCCACTTGGCTAAACCGTGATAGACTTGTATTTTCAGGCGGACATGCAAGTACTTTGCTTTATAGTTTTTTACATTTAAGTGGCTATGATTTAAGCTTAGAAGATCTTAAAAATTTCCGCCAACTTCATTCTAAAACCCCTGGACACCCTGAAATTTCAACTCTTGGAGTAGAAATCGCTACAGGCCCTTTAGGACAAGGCGTTGCAAATGCTGTAGGCTTTGCTATGGCAGCAAAAAAAGCGCAAAATTTGCTAGGCAGTGATTTAATCGATCATAAAATTTATTGTCTTTGCGGAGATGGGGATTTACAAGAAGGCATTTCTTATGAAGCTTGTTCTTTAGCAGGACTTCACAAGCTTGATAATTTCATACTTATTTACGATAGCAACAATATCTCCATAGAAGGCGATGTAGGTTTAGCCTTTAACGAAAATGTAAAAATGCGTTTTGAAGCACAAGGATTTGAAGTTTTAAGTATAAATGGACACAATTACGAAGAAATCAATAAAGCCTTAGAACAAGCTAAAAAATCCACAAAACCTTGTCTTATCATCGCAAAAACAACTATAGCAAAGGGTGCAGGAGAGCTTGAAGGCAGTCATAAAAGCCATGGTGCACCTTTGGGCGAAGAAGTGATTAAAAAAGCCAAAGCACAAGCAGGTTTTGATCCAAATATCAGTTTTCATATCCCACAAGCAAGCAAAATCCGCTTTGAAAGTGCTGTAGAACTTGGGGATTTAGAAGAAGCAAAATGGAAAGATAAGCTTGAAAAAAGTGGTAAAAAAGAACTTTTAGAAAGGTTATTAAATCCTGATTTTAGCAAGATAGCTTATCCTGATTTTAAAGGAAAAGATCTTGCTACAAGAGATAGCAATGGTGAAATTTTAAATGTTTTAGCTAAAAATTTAGAAGGATTTTTAGGTGGAAGTGCGGATTTAGGCCCTTCAAATAAAACAGAACTTCACGGCATGGGAGACTTTGTAGAAGGTAAAAATATCCATTTTGGTATCAGAGAACATGCTATGGCAGCGATTAACAATGCTTTTGCAAGATATGGAATTTTCTTACCATTTTCAGCAACTTTTTTCATCTTTAGTGAGTACTTAAAACCTGCCGCAAGAATAGCAGCTCTAATGAAAATCAAACATTTTTTCATTTTCACACACGATAGCATAGGTGTGGGCGAAGATGGACCAACACACCAACCTATAGAACAACTTAGCACTTTTAGGGCTATGCCAAATTTTTTAACCTTTAGACCTGCTGATGGAGTGGAAAATGTCAAAGCCTGGCAAATAGCTCTAAATGCAGGTATTCCAAGTGCTTTTGTACTTTCACGCCAAAAACTCAAAGCTCTAAATGAACCCGTTTTTGGAGATGTAAAAAACGGAGCATATTTACTTAAAAAAAGCAAAGATGCTAAATTTACACTTTTAGCGAGCGGAAGTGAAGTTTGGCTTTGTCTAGAAAGTGCAAATGAACTTGAAAAACAAGGTTTTGCTTGTAATGTTGTTTCCATGCCTTGTTTTGAACTTTTTGAAAAACAAGATAAAGCTTATCAAGAAAGATTGTTAAAAGGTGAAGTTATAGGTGTTGAAGCAGCACATTCTAATGAACTTTATAAATTTTGCCATAAAGTGTATGGCATAGAAAGTTTTGGAGAAAGTGGCAAAGACAAAGATGTGTTTGAACACTTTGGCTTTAGCGTTTCAAAGCTTGTAAATTTTATCCTTAGCAAATAAAATGAATACAAATTTCAAATTTCAAAACAACACTCTTTTTATCTTTGGAATTTGGGATAAAACAAGTATTTATAAGTTAAAAATAAAAGATTTTTTAGCTTTGATTCAAAGCAAGGAAGTGATTTTTGATTTTAAAGATCTAAAAGCAATCGATACCGCTGGAGTGAGATTTTTCCTTGCTTTGGAAAATGACCTTAAAGATAAAAATATTAAAATCACCAAAGAAGGCTTAAATTCACGCTTTCAAACCCTTTTTGAACTTTGTGAAAAAAATTACCAAAGACTAAGCAAAACAAAAAAATCACATAAAAATTTCAGTGAATACTTTATCGATCTTGGAAAATTAAGTTTAGAACTTTTAAAAATTTTAAGAAAATTCATCAATTTCACAGGAGCTTTTTTCACAAGTCTTTTTTTATGCCTTAAAAATCCTAAAAATTTTCGCTTTATTGCTTTTTTATATCATATAGAAAATTCTGCTTTTAAAGCCTTGCCTATAGTTATTTTAACTGCTCTTTTAGTAGGAGTGGTTTTAGCCTATCAGGCCGCTTATCAACTCGCACAATTTGGAGCCAATATTTTCATAGTAGATTTGATGGGAATTTCAGCCACTAGAGAACTTGCACCTTTAATCGCTGCCATAGTGATCGCAGGAAGAAGTGCAAGCTCTTATACCGCACAAATTGGAGTGATGAAAATCACTGATGAAATTGCAGCTATGAATACTATGGGTTTTCGTTCTTTTGAATTTATTATTATTCCACGTGTTATGGCTTTGGTAGTGGCTATGCCTTTAATCGTTGCCATTAGCGATGCAATCAGTATTATAGGTGGAATGATGGTTGCAAAATTAAATCTTGATATTTCTTTTGCCGAATTTTTAAGACGCTTTAGAGAAGCTGTAGATATAAAACATATCTTTATAGGACTTGTAAAAGCACCTATTTTTGGATTTTTAATAGGGCTTATTGCTTGTTTTCGTGGTTTTGAGGTAAAAAACACTACACAAAGCATAGGAATTTATACCACAAAAAGCGTTGTAAATGCTATTTTTTGGGTGATAGCTTTTGATGCTTTATTCTCTGTTATTTTAACTTCTGCAGGAATTTAAATGGTTATTAAAGCGCAAAATATCATTACAAAATTTGGAGAAAAAATCGTCCATGATGGCGTAAGTTTTGAAATCAAAAAAAACGAAATTTTTGGTATTTTAGGAGGTAGCGGAAGTGGAAAATCCGTCCTTTTAAAACAAATGCTTATGCTTGAACATTTTGATGGTGGAGAATATGAAATTTTAGGCTATAAACTTAAAAATATCAACGAAGAAGATGCACTTGCTTTGCGTAAAAAATGGGGCGTGGTTTTTCAGTTTGCTGCACTTTTTAGCTTTTTTAATGTTTATGAAAATATCGCTATTCCTTTAAAAGAATACACTCATTTAGATGAAAATAGCATACAAGAACTGGTTTTAATGAAACTAAAAATGGTAGGCTTAAACGAAAGTGTTTTAAAACAATTTCCAAGTGAACTTAGTGGCGGTATGCAAAAAAGAGTGGCAATTGCTAGAGCTTTAGCACTTGATAGTAAATTGCTTTTTTTAGATGAACCTACTTCAGGACTTGACCCTCATAGTAGTCGCGAATTTGACGATTTGGTTTTAGAGTTAAAAAAAAGCTTTGATTTAAATATCATTTTGGTTACACATGATAAAGAAAGTATGAAAAATTTACTCGATCGCTTTATCATTTTAGAGAATAAAAAAGTTGGATTTTGCGGTACTTATGAAGAATTACGCTTGCAAAATGAACGACTTTTTAAAAGATTTATGGAGTAAAAGTGGAAAATAGAGCAAATTATTTTTTTGTAGGACTTTTTGTTTTTGGAGTATTTTTTGCAAGTCTTGGTTTCATACTTTGGCTTGGGGGATACTCTAAAGAAGAAAGTTTTAAGTATTATGAAATTCACACACAAGAATCTGTTGCAGGACTTGGCATAAAAGCACCCGTAAGGCTTTTGGGCGTGGAAGTAGGTAGCGTAGAAGAAATCAGCATTTACAATCAAGATGAGCTCGGCGTTAACATACGCATCAAGGTCAAAAACAATACCCCTATAAAAGAAGACACCTTTGCTACTTTGCAACTTCAAGGTATCACAGGACTTAAATTTGTCCAACTTCAAGGCGGAAGTAAAAATAGCAAAGATTTAGTATCTATACAGGGAAAACTTCCAGTCATTCCTTTTAAAGAAAGTTTTTTAGCAACCATAGATAGACAAAGTGAACATATTTTTTCTTTAGTTAAAACGGCCGATGATAAATCAAAAGAACTTTTAAGCGAAAAAAATCTTAAAAATCTAGAAATCCTTTTGCAAAATCTAGCAGAATTAAGTGCAAATTTAAACGCTAATTCTAAAAATTTAAGCCTTAATCTTTCAAACGCAAGTTTAAAAATAGGAAAAATGGCTGATAATATAAGCCTTAGTGCGCAAAATTTCAACTCCAGTCTTAAAGACATAAAAGAAAGTACGATGGTTTTAAAAAAATTCATAAAAAAAGCTGATGAAAAATTAAACACTTATGATGATATTAAAGCATCTTTGATGCAAAATTTAGAGCTTTTTAAACGAATTTTAATTGAAAGCAATATTCTAATAGAAAATTTACAAAACAGCCCTGCTGATTTGATTTTTAAAGAAACTAAACCTAAACTAGGACCAGGAGAAAAATAATGCTAAAGCAATTATTCTATATTTTGACTTTTATTTTTATATTATGCGGATGCTCTTTAAGACACGAAACCATCAACAAAAATGAAAATATCATATTAAAAGATGAAGGAATAGACTCAAATATTTTTTTTAAAAAAACCGGTAAAATTCTTAAAATTCGCAATGCAAATGCACCTTGGTATTTAAACTCGCGAGCTATTGTTTATATAGATAATGGTTTTAGCAACAAATACGCACATTATTTCTGGGGAGACTTACCAAGCAATCTTTATTCTTTTTTAATTTTATCAAAATTTGAACAAAGCAATATTTTTACAACCTTACTTTCTTCAACAAGCTCTTTAAATGCGGATTATGCCCTTGAAAGCAGGATTAACTCTTTTGAACAAATTCTTAACAACAATGAAAACTACGCTCAAATTTCTATAAGCGTAAATTTCATAAATCTTGAAAACAATCAAATAATAGCTCATAAAATTTTCAATACTAAAGAAAAAATAGAAAAAAAAGATATCCGCTCTACTTATAATGCTTTTCAAAAAGCCTTAAATAAAATTGGAAATGAGATTGTTTTTTGGGTAAATTCTAATTTATCCTAATTTAGGAACACTTTTTGCTTTTTAAATATTTAGCAATATTTTTGAAAGGTAAACAATGAAAAGTGATTTAGATATATTTAAAAAACACTTAGGTGAAATTCAAAGCGTGAATGAATTTAAAGCAAATCAAATTTGCTCTCAAATCAATGATGCAAATGATTTTATAGGAGCACTTCAAGTACTTGATATGTCTTTAAAAAAAATAGAAAAAAGCATTCTAGAAAGAATAGATGAAAATTCAGATGATATGCAAAAAAGAACTCTTGATGCCACAGCATCACAACTTATACAAAACTGCTCTTTCATGGGAACAGCCCTTTTTGGAAATATTTTCAATGTTTATGTTGGTAAAAAACTTTTTGAATTTGAAATTGCTAATCCACTTTTAATTCTTCAAACAAGTAATTACGAAGGTGTATTGGCCTATATACAAGATAAAAGAGATGAAATAAAAATCATTCTATCAGAGTTAGCAACCGCAATCACCATGGGCGAAACTATGGATAATGCTGGAATTTATAACTCTACAATGGATTTTAAAAATTTATTTAAATAAGAATAGTAATCATTTGTTCTCTTTAAGCAAATATAATATATTTTAGCTTAAAGAGATTTTCCAAACTCTAAAAGAGAGTTAGGCTACGAATAAAAAGGGGGAGGGAAATAGCCTAACCCAAACGAGATCTTAAAAGATCTCTTTAAACTAAAATAAATATTTAGATAATTTAATAAAAATTATTAAATTATCTAAACCATATTTATGTTTTAGTTTAATACGATGTGACACTTTATTCTAATAACACTTAATATATTATAAAAATATTATTTAGTAACTTAAATTATTAAAGAATATTACTACAATATTATTTAAAAAATTTTAAATTTTTAGGATTTTAAGAAAAAAATATTATTTTTATAATTTAATATCATATCATAGAAAGAATTTCAGCACGCCCATTAATCACAGCAACACAATGTTCATAATGAGCCGCATTAAGCCCATCAATACTTCCAGCATCCCATTTTCCATTATAATGTTTTGGTGTTCCATCTTTTTGGCATATCATAGGCTCTATACAAAACACCATTCCATTTTTAATTTTAGGGCCACTTTTTGCACTCGCACCTTTTTCTAAATAGTTTAAAATTTCAGGCTCTCCATGGGGCTTTCGTCCTATACCATGTCCACAATATCCACGAAGCGGGACAAAACCTCTTGCATGGATAAATTCGCCTAAAGCAGCTGAAAGTTCCTTAAAACGCATTCCATCATGAATAATATCTATAGCATGATATAACGCGTCTTTAGCACAAGAGATTAAAGCTTTATCAGTGGGTGAAACTTCTCCTATAGCAATGGTTCTTGCTGCATCCCCATAATACCCATCAATCAAACTTCCCACATCAAGACCTAAAATATCACCCTCTTTGATAATTTTATCATCTGGAATTCCATGGATACAAACTTGATTTAAAGATGTGCAAATAGCACCTGGAAAACCATAAAGTCCTTTAAATGATGGCTTGGCACCAAGGCTTAAAATATAATCTTCTGCCATTTTATCAATTTGTTTTAAACTCATTCCTATTTTAATTTCATTCTCTAAAAAATTTAAAGTTTTTGCTACAATTTGATTTGCTATTCTTAATTTTTCTATTTCATCTGGTTTTTTCAATTCTATCATTTTATTTCCTTATAAATTTAGCCAAATTTTAGCAGTATTTTTTAAAGATTCAACATCGCTTGAAGCATAAAAATGCAATCTTGCTTTATGATTTTTCAAATCTATATTTTCTCTTTCTTTAAGAAATTCAACTATAGCATCTCCTGAATGAATTAATTTTGTTTTATCGCCAAAATACTTACTTAAAGAACGACCTAGTAAAGGGAAATGAGTACAAGCAAGTATCAAAGCATCTGGAATTGTGATATTTTTAAAATAATACTCCATAGCACTTTGCAAAAAATCTCCTTCAAAAATACCTTCTTCAACCATAGGCACAAAAAGCCCTGTAGCTAAAGCATTTATATTTGTATATCCTTGAGATAATAAACGCTTTTGGTATTCTTCTGATTTAATGGTTGCTTTTGTTGCAATGACTAAAATTTCTTTATTTTTATCATGTAAAGCTTTTATCGTTGCTTCAACCCCTGCATCAATTACGCCATATACCGGAAAATGTGCTTTTGCTTTTAAAGCATCTAAAGCATAAGCACTAGCAGTATTACATGCAATGATAAGCATATCAATTTGGAATTGTTCAAAAAATTCCAATGCTTCAAGACAGAACTTTATAATAGTATCTTTATCTTTCACCCCATAAGGAACTCTTGCGGTATCTCCATAATAGATAATTTCATCAAACAGTCTAGCTTCATAAAGAGATTTTAAAACACTAAGCCCCCCTACTCCGCTATCAAATACACCTATTTTCACTTTAATACCTTCTTGCTCCTATATAACGAGCCTTCCAATAAGAACTATTTAACTCGACTTCTTTTACTCCACCTTTAGTAGATAAATGTATAAATTTTCCCTTGCTCGTATAAATACCAACATGCATACCATTTGGCCCTCTACCTGTCTTAAAAAATACCAAATCTCCTGTTTGCAATTTTGATTTAGAAACTTTTCTCCCAGAACCTAATTGAGTTTTTGTAGTGCGAGGTATGCGTATATTAAGCTGAGCTAATACACTCTGTGTAAATCCTGAACAATCAGCACCTTTTTTAGTAGTTCCACCTAAAACATAAGGAGTTTTTTTCCATTCATTTGCTATAGTCTTAAGTTTTGTTTCTTTATTTGTATTATAAATCGGACGAGTATAGTTTAAATTCTGATAAAAACTACATCCACTTATAAAGAATACAATCGTGATGATGAAAAAAATATGCCTCATCAGTCCCCTTAAGATCGAGTAGCAAAGAATTTAAGATAAATAAAACCCCAAATCCCAGAACAAAATGAAGCTATAAGAATAGCTAAATTATCTGCATAATTAAAAATATCACTGACTTCATACGCCAAGCCATCGATAAACAAACTCATTGTAAAACCAATACCTGTAAGTATACAAACCCCATAAAGTTGTTTCAAATTTGAACCTTGAGGCAAGGCTGCAAATTTAAAGCGGATTGCCAAATAAGAAAACAAAAATACACCCACTTGTTTACCCACAAAAAGCCCCAAGAAAATACCTATACTTACACCTGAAAAAATTGCTCCTATGTCGATATTGGATAAATTTACCCCAGCGTTAGCAAAAGCAAATAAAGGCAAAATAACAAAAGCGAGCCAAAATTTTAGACTTTCATAGATTTCTTCTAAAAATGCTTCTCCATTTTTAGTTTGCATCGGTATAAAAAATGCTGTTATGATTCCAGCCAAAGTTGCATGCACACCACTTTTTAAAACACTAATCCAAAGAATAACTGAGCAAATAAAATAAAAAGACTTTCTTGTTATTCCTAAAATATTTAAAACAAGCATTACCAAAATAGCAATTCCTGCAACGACAAAAGCAACTATTGATAATTTTGTCGTATAAAAAATAGCTATAATTAAAATAGCACCCACATCATCAAAAATAGCCAAAGAAAGTAAGAAAATTTTTAAACTTGATGGAATATGCTTACCACACATCATTAAAATCGCTAAAGCAAACGCTGTATCTGTAGCTGTAGGTATAGCCCAACCTTTTAAAGTATAAGCATCTCCTATATTTACCAAAGCAAACAACATCGCAGGTATAAGTATACCCCCTAAAGCAGCCATAAAAGGTAAAACAATATTTTTAGGATTTTTAAAATCCCCATGCAAAAATTCCTTCTTAAGCTCAAGCCCTATAGCAAAGAAAAATATAGATATAAGCCCATCATTTATCCAAAGCAAAAAAGGTTTATTAAGCTCAAATTCACCTACACTAAATCCGACTTTTAAATTTAGAAATTCTCGATAATGTTCGCTAAAAGATCCATTTTGCACAAGCAAAGCAAGCAAAGTACAAACTATAAGTAAAACACCACCAAAAGCCTCATTTAAAACTAAAGTTTTTAATTTATGTACTATATTATTCATTTAACAATCTTAAGATAAATAAAACCAACAATGGCACTTAAAAAACTAGCTATTAAAATAGCAAGTTTATCCGCATGTTCAAAAATATCACTATTTTTATAGGCCAAACCATCAATAAATAAGCTCATCGTAAAACCAATGCCTGTTAAAATACATATACCATAAAATTTTCCATATTTAATATTTTCAGGTAGTTTTGCAAGCTTAAGTTTGATAGCAATAAAACAAAAAGTAAAAACACCTAGTTGCTTTCCTAAAAATAATCCTAGAATAATTCCAAGGCTTACAGGTGAAAATACTGAACCAAGATACATATCTCTGATATCAATCCCAGCATTAGCAAAAGCAAATAAAGGCAAGATAAAATAAACCACCCAAGGATTTAAATCCTTAAGAACTTCATGCAAATAAGGTTTTTTATTTTTTGTATCAAGCGGTATAAATAAAGAAATAATCACACCAGCCAAAGTCGCATGTACTCCACTTTTAAGCATAGCTATCCACAATACAACACCTACTAACACATACAAAGAAAGATGGGTGATGTGATAATAATTTAACAAAAGCAGAGCAAATATACAAAACAAACAAATAATAATCGCCAAAGCTGAAAGCTGATCTGTATAAAATAAAGCAATAATAACAATAGCGCCCAAATCATCAAAAATAGCTAAAGAAAGTAAAAAAAGCTTTAAACTTGTAGGAATTTTATTTCCTAAAAGCATCAAAATGCCTACTGCAAAAGCTATATCAGTTGCTGTAGGTATTGCCCAACCTTTCATAGCAAAATCATGGGAATAATTAATAGTAGCAAAAATTAAAGCAGGAGTAATCATACCCCCAAAAGCTCCAAATATAGGTAAAGACACAGCTCTTATATTTTTAAGCTGTCCGCGTAAAATTTCATATTTTAACTCAAGTCCTATACATAGAAAAAATATAGCTATCAAACCATCATTTATCCATAAATCCAACGACTTTGAAATTTGAAAATGATCAAATCCTACTGTAAAATTAGCATGAAAAAAATCTGTATAAATAACACTTAAAGAAGAATTTTTACATAATAAGGCTAAAAATGTAAAAAATATAAGCAAAATACCAGGGAAAGTTTCACTTAAAACCATCTTCTTTATCATTTGCATCCTTGCTCCTAAATAAATATTATAAAAATTTAATACGATAAATAAAATGGCAAAATTATAACGAAAAAATACTAAAGAAATAATTATTTAAAAAAACAAGCTCAAGATACCAACAAGTTCTTAAGCTTGTTCTTAAGATATTTAAGCGTAAATATCCAAACCACTAGAGCTAGAAACTTGTGGAGCGGAGGCTTGAGAGACACCTTCCATACCTTCGATGAGTTTATTCATCAATGCCTCGTTTGTGTCCATAGATTTTTTCAAAACTGAAGTATTAACAGCAGTCATTAAATTAGCATTACCCATAGAAATATCTGAAACCATATCATCCTCCTTTTAGATTGAGTCTTAAGACTTTATTTAAATCGGATGATATTTTTAAAACTTAATATTTTTTACTAAACTTTTTAAAATTTTTCAAGGAAACCAATATCTGAAATTAAAAATCATAAATTTTTTAAGATAAAATCCTATTTTAAAAATTTTTACACTATGAAACAATAAGCAAAATATAAATGGTTGATACTTTTAGAAGCAAATGAAATAGATAAAAATTTTACTTCAATAAATTTAAGTTTTATCTTATTTATACGATTTATAATATAATCAAAAATTACAACTTAAAAAGCTATTGCAATTATATAGGAGTTTGCTAATGTTACTTAATACACCTTGTAGGGGAATAGTAGATACAAATTTTGAAAGTAAAAGAATTAATATAACTTCAACTTTAAAATTTCAAGAAAAAAAAGAAAAAGTAGAAGCTAAAGCTGAGAAAGAAGAAGCAAATAAAGACAATAGCAATTCTATAAACACAGATACCAACAAAAAAGATAAACTTTTGGATATATCTACTTAATCTAAAATATGCTATAACCATCTCCTTGAAGAATACACAATAAATGATTTTTTGATTTTTATTAAGCTTTTAAAACACTAAAAAAGGAAAAATTAAAAATACAAAAACAATATCCCAAAGTGGATAGTTTAGAAGAAAATCTTGCGATACTTAAAAACAACCCATATTAAATCACAAAAATAAGATATATTTAAAAATTTATTAAAATATATCTTAAATATAATTAATAAAAAATATTATCAACACAAAAGCTTATTTTTTAGTTCTATTTAAGATTTTTAATATTATACTAGCCATTATTTATTTTGATAATAAATATTATTTTTATCAAAAACCAAGGGTAATGATAATGAAAATTTTTAAAATTATATTTTTAATTATAAGTATTTTTTTATCAAGCTCAGCTTTTGCTAGAGTAGATGATTATATTAATGAAGCAAATCTTATCAAAGATATGCTAAAACAAAGCATAGAAACTTATAAAAAGGGGGATAATCTAGGTGCTAAAAAGCTTAGCGAAGATGCGTATTTTCAACATTTTGAAAATATGGAAGGCCCTATAGGAAGAAACATAGGAAGAAAAGCCATCACCATGGAGCGTAAATTTGTAAATTTGCGTCGCATGTATAAAGATGAAGCTCCTTTAACACAAATTAATGCTTTAATTGATAGTCTTTATTATGATCTTGATGAAGTAGCCCCAATCTTACAAAATGGATATCGTTTAAAAGCAGAAGCAAGCGATACAAACTATGATAAGGCTAAAGCTGAAAAATCAAGCCTAGAAGCCAATGCCAAACGCGAAGCTGATGCAGAAGCTTTAATCGCACAAATGATGGGCGTGGATAAAAAAGATTTAGCACAAAGTTCTTTAGGCACTCAAACTCCTAATACACCTACAAACAACGATGCGAGCAAACTTACAGATGATAATGCAAGCGCTGATTTACAAGCTGCTGCTGCAATGGACGTAAGATTGCAATTTATACTAGATAATATCTCTACCAAATTTTCACAGGCAGCTAATGCTTTTAAAGAAAAAAACTACCAAGCTAGTAAAGATTTTTTAAATGATGCCTTATTTAGTGATTATCGCAATACCAAAGTAGAAATTTTAGTAAATAAATTTACCAAAGCAGGAAACGATCAAAAAATTCAACAAGCCATACGCACCCTTATACGCCAAATCAACGATGCAAAAATAGATGAAAAAGACTTAAGAAATGGCTTAGATAACATAGAGGAACAAATTTTTGATGTTTTCTTACAAATTCCAAATTCAGAACTTTCAAGTTTGCAAATTTCAGGCTTTAATGATGAAACAAAAGGCAAAGATTATGCCAAAGTTTCTAATGATATCAAACTTGCCTTAGATGGAATTTTGAAAAATTATGATGGCTTTAGCGCTTCTATAGTAGATGATTTGCAAGGAATTTATCTAGATACTTTTGAAGCAAGCGGTATGGAAAATAAAATCGGTGCTGTAGATAGCGGCTTAAAACTTAAAATAGAAAGTTTATTTTCCAAAGGCGTAGCACTGATTAAAGCAAGTGCAGATAAAAAAGAGCTTGAAGCTACTTTTAATGACTTAGAACAACTCATAGCAAACAGTGTAGATAAAATTCAAGATTCCACCCCTTATTCGTTGTTTATATGGGCTTTAGGCATTATTTTGCGTGAAGGCTTGGAAGCTTTGATTATCGTTGTAGCCATTGTTTCTTATCTTGTGCAAAGTGGCAACAAAAATCGTCTAAATATCGCCTATAGTGCTCTTTTTACAGGAGTGATTTTAAGTTTTATTACCGCTTTTGGAGTTTCTTGGCTATTCAAAGAAAATGCAGGACAAAGTAGAGAGCTTATAGAGGGTATTACCATGCTTATAGCCGTATTACTACTCTTTTATGTGGGCTTTTGGCTACTTTCAAACGCACAAAATAAAAAATGGACAAGCTTTATCAAACAAGGTGCTATAGATGCTATATCAAACAATAGTGCAAAAACCCTTTGGATCACCGTATTTTTAGCTGTTTATAGAGAAGGTGCAGAAACTGTGCTTTTTTATCAAGCCTTGCTTTTTGATGCTAAAACAAGCACTGATTTTAGTGCTGTTTTTGGTGGGCTTGGACTTGGAATTTTAATACTTATTGTTTTATATTTTCTTTTAAAAGCAGGAGCCATTCGCATACCTGTAAAACAATTTTTCTATATCACTTCTTACATTATTTTTTACATGGTTTTTGTTTTTACAGGCAAAGGCATAGCCGAACTCATAGAAGGAAAAGTCATCATTCCTAGTCTTATACCTATGAATTTTGAACCGATTTTATGGCTTGGAATTTATCCTTACTATGAAACTTTAATCCCTCAATTTATAGTTTTGATCATGCTAATTATTGGCATTTTAATAACAAAACAAATTTCAAAAAAAGGAGTAAAATCATGATAAAAAAAGTTTTATCAGTAGTTGCTGCAGCTGCGGTTATTAGTACAAATTTATTTGCAGGCGAAGTGCCAATCGGTGATCCAAAAGAACTTAATGGTATGGAAATAGCCGCTGTTTATTTACAACCTATTGAAATGGAGCCAAGAGGTATTGATTTAGCTGCATCTTTAGCAGATATTCACCTAGAAGCTGACATTCACGCACTTAAAAACAATCCAAATGGTTTTCCAGAAGGTTTTTGGATGCCTTATTTAACTATAGCTTATGAACTTAAAAATACCGACACAGGTGCGATTAAACGCGGAACTTTGATGCCTATGGTGGCTGATGATGGTCCTCACTATGGCGCAAATATCGCTATGGAAAAAGATAAAAAAGGTGGCTTTGGCGTAGGAAATTATGAACTTACTTTTTATATCTCAAATCCAGAAAAACAAGGTTTTGGACGCCATGTTGATGAAGAAACAGGCGTGGGTAAGTGGTTTGAACCTTTTAAAGTAGATTATAAATTCAAATACACAGGCACGCCAAAATGATTTTACACTCGGATTTTCCGAGTGTTTAAATATTTTTATTTTTATTGAAAAATTAAAATAACAATGTTTAAAGAGTAAATTATGAGTATATATTTTGTGCATTTTCTTATCAGTGTTTTGCCACTAAGTATTTTAATAGCCTTTATCACTCCTGATAAAAAATATATTTTTAAAAGTTTTTTAGTAGTTTTTTTGGGCTTTTTATTTGGATATTTTGCTTTTTTTATCGCAGCACAATTTTTAAAAACCGAAAATTTAATCTTTAATTTTGATTTTGTTTTTATAGGTTTATTGCTAGTAAGCTTTATATTTTATTTTTGGAAAAAAATTGAAATTTTAAATTTTATTTTATTGGGAATTTTAAGTTTTTGCACCGCTTTGCATTATTATTTTTTAAGTCAAGATTTCCCTATTTTTACTAGCTCTTTAATCGATAGCGAAGGTATAAGTTCTTTAGGTTTTATTGCTTTAGCCTTGCTTGTTTGTATTTTGATTTTCTTCTTTTTAAAATGGCAAAAAAATTTTAATCAAAAAACAAGCTTTATGCTGTTTTTACTGCTTATCCTTATAGAAAGCGATAAAGCTCTAGCCAATATCTTGCTTACTTTAATGCGAAATTCCATCATAGAAACTCATACTTTTTTAGTGAGTTTTGTAGGAAAAAGTAATTATTTTGGTGTTTTTGGAATTTATGTTTATTTAATTTTCATCACTTTTTTAGCATTCTTAAGCTTAAAAATTCGCAAAAAAAATATAAGCAAAAAACAAATTTTAGATATAAATTATCGCAAAAACAAAGCTAAAACAAGTCTTATTAATCGCTATTTTTCCAGTGTTTTTATCTCTTGTGTTATAAGTTTTTGCATTATTTTATACTTTTTTATGGTAAGCTCTAAGCCTTTAACCATAGATGAGCCTAAAGAAATTTTACCCGATAAGAATGGCAAATTTATCTTTGATATAGCTCTTTTAAGGGACAACAAACTCCACCGCTTTGCTTATATCAGCGCTGAAGGCAAAGTGATAAGGTTTTTTCTTATCAACAAAAGAGAAGATAGGGATTCTCCTGTAGCTGTTTTTGATGCTTGTATGATTTGTGGAGATATGGGCTATATCAAAAAAGATGGACAACTCATTTGCATTTCTTGCAATGTGCGTATTTTCTTGCCTAGTGTAGGCAAAAGCGGGGGTTGCAATCCTATCCCACTCAAATACGAATACGATGGTAAAAAAATTACCATAGATGTTAAAGATGTAATAGCAGGATCTAATTATTTTAGTCAAATCAAAGAAATTGAAGTGCAAGATCCTGTATCAAAAACAAAGGTTATAAACACCCAAGCTCCTTTTTCTTATAGCTATAAAGGGATTACTTATTATTTTTCAAATCAAAACAACTATGAAGAATTTAAAAAAGATCCTACAAAATATGTAGAAGAAAACGAAGCGAAATTTTTAATCCAAAGGAGAAATGATGTTGGCTAAAATGATTTTTAACTCTATATTTAAAAACAAAATTCAAAAATTTTTAGCCTTTCTTACTTGTTTTTTAGCCACGCTTTTACTCTCTACTATGCTAAATATTACCCTAAGTATAGGCGATGAAGTAACCAAACAACTCAAAAGCTATGGCTCTAATATCCTTGTTTTACCCAAAGGCTCAAGTCTTAGTATAGAAATAGGTAATGAACTTTATGAACCCTTAAAAAACAAAAACTATCTAGAAGAAAAAAATTTATATATGATTAAAGACATTTATTGGCGTAACAACATCACCGCACTTGCTCCTTTTTTAGAAGGTAAAATCACAATTGAAAACTCCCAGCAAAAAGCACTTATTTATGGGACTTATTTTCAAAAAGCCATAAAAATTAAAGATGATGATGATTTTATCACAGGTATAAAAAGTCTTTATCCTTATTTAGCAGTGCAAGGAGAATGGGCAAAAGATGATAGCAATGAAATCATGCTAGGTGAAGACTTTGCTAAAAACAATAAATTAAAATTAGGAGATACTATCAAACTCATAGGAGAAAACAATCAAAGCAAAGAAGCAAAAATTGTAGGCATTTTACTTCATGCCAATCCTAAAATGTCAAATAAAATCATCACTCCTTTAAATTTAGCTCAAGATTTACTCAACAAACAAGGGCTTTACTCAAGTGCAGAAGTAAGAGCTTTTACCATACCTGAATCAGCCCTTTCTGAAAAAGTGCGTCGCATGGGCGAAGAAAAATTAGATCAGTTAGAATATGACAAATGGTATTGCTCAGCTTATGTAGGCTCAATCGCTAGTCAAATTAGTGATGGCTTACCAGGTGCTGATGCAAAAGCTCTAAATGCTATAAGCGATGCTCAAAGCTTGGTGGTTAAAAAGATCCAATCCTTAATGGGCATTACTTGCATTATTTGTCTTATTGTTGCAAGTATTGCGATTTCAAGCCTGATGAGTTCTGAAATTCATCGTAGAAAAAAAGAAATAGGACTTTTAAAAGTGCTTGGTGCTAATACTTTTCAAATTTATCTCATCTTTGCTAGTGAAAATTTAATCGTAGCTTTATTTGCTGCTTTATTTGGATTTATTTTTGGCACAGCACTTTCTCAAATCATCAGTCTTGGTATTTTTGGATATTTTATTGATATAGCCTTTGTAGCTTTACCTTTAAGCTTTATTTTTGCAGGACTTATTGCCTTACTAGGTTGCTTGCTTCCTATCAAAAATATCACACAACTTTCAGCTGCAGGAGTGCTTTATGGTAGATAAGTTTTTCCTTAATGAGCTTTTTAAAAGCATTAGCTTTTCTTATCAAAGACTTTTTATTATAGTTTTAAGTGTTTTTATAGGAGCACTTACTTGCTCAGCTTTTTTAAATATTTATTTTGATATTGATACCAAACTTTCTAAAGAATTAAAAGCTTATGGAGCAAATGTAATGATAAGCCCGAAGCAGGATGAAAATTTTATCTCCAATGCTGAGTATGAAAAAATAAAAGAAAATTTAAAGGCTAGAGCTTTAACTCCTTTTTTGTATGATTTTTTAAATTTAGGCAGTACAAGCGGAGTGGTTTTAGGCACTGATTTTAGGGCTTTAAAAATCACTAAACCTTTTTTAGAAGTTAAAGAAGGAAGCTTTTCTCTAAATGATTTTGATGAAAATTCAGCCTTTTTAGGGGTTAATTTAGCCAAGCAACTAGGCCTAAAAACAGGCAATGAACTTCAAATTTACAATCCAAACAACGGAAAAAGCATAAAACTTACCATAAAAGGCATACTTTCAAGCAATGATGAATTTGATAGCATTGTTTTAGCCCCTTTAAGCGTGGTGCAAAATTTAAGCGATAGAGCCGGTATTAACTATGCTAATGCTGTAGTTTATGGAAATTTTGATGAAGTTAAAGCCAAAACACAAGCAATCAACAATGAATTCATCGATGTAAAACCTATATCTTCAGTATCCTTAAGTGAAGGTTTAGTGCTTGGAAAAATCAAAGCTTTAATGTTTTTAATCATACTTGTAGTATTGATCATAGTTACTACTAGCGTTAATACAACTTTAAGTTCTATTATATTTTCTCGTAAAAAAGAAATCGCACTGCGTTTAGCCTTGGGTGCGAAAAAAAGTGAAATTTTTAAACTTTTTGCTAGTGAATGCTTTATAGTAAGTTTTTTTGCTAGTTTAATCGGAGCTTTTTGTGGGATATTTTTAGCCAATGTCTTTGGTTATTTGATTTTTAATTCTAGTATTGATTTTAGATTTATAGCTGTTTTTATAGCCTTAATCATTTCTTTGATTTTTGCCTTTTTGGCTGCATTTTTTCCTATAAAAAGAGCATTAAAAATCAATGTGTGTGAAAATTTGAAAGGTGAATGATGAAAAAAGAACTTATTAAAATAAACAATTTAAATAAAGAATTTGGCAAAGTTAAAGCCTTAAACAATATCAACTTAAGCGTCTATGAAGGAGAATGGCTTGCCATCATGGGTCCATCAGGAAGTGGAAAATCAACACTTTTAAACATACTATCGCTCATGGATACTCCAAGCTCTGGAGAGTATATCTTGGATAATGAAAACCTAGAGCAAATGGATGAAGAGCAAAAAATCACCTTGCGTCGTGAAAAAATAGGGCTTGTCTTTCAACAATTTCATCTTATCCCCTATCTTAACGCCCTAGAAAATGTTATGCTCTCTCAGTATTATCACTCAAGTGTAGATGAAGAAGATGCCAAAATGGTTCTTGAAAAAGTAGGACTTTCGCATAGACTCACTCATTTACCTAGTCAATTAAGTGGCGGAGAACAACAAAGAGTTTGTATAGCAAGAGCTTTAATCAACAACCCAGAGCTTTTACTCGCAGATGAACCCACAGGAAATTTAGATGAAGCCAATGAACAAATCGTTCTTCAAACCTTGCAAAAATTAAAAAATGAAGGCAAAACCATAGTTTTAATCACACACAATCCTGATTTAGCCAAATTCGCAGATCGAACCCTTATCTTACAACATGGGGTGTTAAAATGAAAAAAAGCCTTTTAATCTTAAGCATTTTGTTTTTACTCAATGCTTGTTCTTTTGAAAATTCAAAAGATACTGGAAAAGTTGGAGAAAAAAGCGCTGAAATTTCAGCTAAAGATACCTTAGGAAAAGCTGTAAAACTTGCTGATGATAATACAAGTTTAAAAGTCTTAGTCTTTTTTCAAAATGGTTGCCCTTCTTGCTTAAAAGAACTCCCTTCTTTAGATGAATTCATACAAAATCATCCCAATAAAATCAGTGTTTATGCTATAAATTCCATCGATAATGCCAATGTGGTTAAGGTTTTAGCCGAACAATTTGACTTTAAAAATGTAAAAGTTTTAAAAGACGATCTTAAAATCACCAATGATCGTTATGCTGTGTTTGCAACCCCTACTACCATCATCATTAAAGATGGGATGATAAAAGATAGAATTTTAGGAGAAAAACCATGGGAATTTTTCGAATCCAAGCTTATTTCTTTGCTTTAATCATAGCTTTATTTTTTGTAGCTTGTGATAGTGGAGAAAATTTTAAAGCTTTAAATAGTGATAAAACCTATAATTTTGCCTACAATGGTTTTGAAAAAAGCCTAAAACTAAATGATAAAGCACAAAATTTTGCTTTAGTATTTTTCACAAAAGATTGCGGAGTTTGCAAAGAACAAATTCCTATTTTGCAGAATTTGGCTAAAAATTATGATTTTAGTATCTTTGTGGTTTTAGGTGATGCAAATGATGCAAATGATGCAAAAGCTTGGGCTGATGAAAAAGGTTTATCTAATTTAGCAATGTTTTATGAAAAAAGAGCAGCTAAATACCTTTCAAGTGCCATTGGGGAAATATATGGAGTACCTGTGCTTAGTTTTTTCAAAGAAGGAAAAATGGATGAAAAATTCATAGGCTTAACTCCTTATAGCATACTTGAAAAAGAAATCAAAAAAGTAAAAAGCTAAAAATTTACTTTAAAGCTTTTTATCTCCTATAAAATATCCATAAAGCTCATAGCTTCCATCTTTTTTCATCAAAATTACAGGATATTTTTCACTATAACCTTGTTCCATTCCTGGGCTTCCTTGCGGCATGCCAGGAGCTGAAATTCCTATAACATCTTTAGGTTTGTTTTCAAGCAACCAGCTTACAGCACTTTCAGGAACATGCCCTTCAATAGCATAACCTTCAATCACACCTGTATGGCAACTTTGATACTCATCTTTTATACCCATTTTTTCTTTGATTTTAAGAAAATCATTGGTTTTATGAACACTAACCTCATAACCCTTAGCTTTCATATAATCAGCCCAAAAATCACAACAGCCACAAGTAGGACTTTCATAAACTTGTATTTCCTTAGCCTGCGTAAGAGTGAGTAAAAAAAGAATGGTTAAAATTGTTTTTTTCATAATCGCTATCCTAAGTAAAAAATATATAATAATACTTTTATAAAGTTAATATCATCACATTTTTAACACTAAAAAATAAAATTACAAAAATTTAATCAAAAAAAGATTTTTAATGAGTGCTGATTTTGTCTTTACAGCAAAGATATAAAAGATAAAACGATTTAAAAAACTAGAAATTTTTAACTTAAAAAGCTTAAAATTTAGATATATTTTATACTATGTTTTTTATAGTCAAAACCTTTATGGTGTGAAAGCTCTATTATTTTAGAGCTTTCAAATATTATTTGAAATTATAGCGCTTTGAAGAGATACCAGAACGACAATTAACGCCATTGCTTAATTTTATAGGTCTATCAAAATGATCACATTCAATATCCCATTCAGAAGCCCAATTTGTTTTTCTATCTACAACTAAGAATTCATTATAATAAACAGTCTTTCCTTTTGCTATTTCTTGTTTCATTACTTTTAAAGCCCTTTGAACACCTTCATATTCATGCGGATCATCTTTTTTGATACTTTCTATAGCATAAATTTCTAAGTTATCAGTATTGAATTCATCTTTCATTTCTTCTTTAGCGTTATCTAAAGCTATTTTTGCATAGGCATCATCTCCTCCTGATACTTTAACTAAATTAGAATCATGTATAGTAATAACACCTGCAAACGCTGACACATTTAAAGCAACTAAAGCTACTAAAGCTAAACCTAATTTTTTCATTTTATCTCCTTGAATTGAATTTTGTATATTTTAATTATTTTTCAAATCTTTTGCAAGATAATTTTTAAATTTATCTAAATTAAATTTGCATTTTATCTAACAATCATAAGAAATTTTAAAATGAAATAAAAATTTATGAGAAATCAACTCTTGTTTGAAAATGATAAAAGTAAGTGGTGCGGATGAAAGGACTTGAACCTTCACGCATTGCTGCACCAGATCCTAAGTCTGGCGTGTCTGCCAATTTCACCACATCCGCTAAAGTGGTACGCCCAAGAGGATTCGAACCTCTGACCTACGGCTTAGAAGGCCGTTGCTCTATCCAGCTGAGCTATGAACGCATATAAAATCTGGTGGTGCGCTCGATAGGAATCGAACCCATAACCTACAGATCCGAAGTCTGTCGCTCTATCCAGTTGAGCTACGAGCGCTTAGTGGGGTGAGTGATGGGAATTGAACCCACGACCCTCAGGACCACAATCTGATGCTCTAACCGACTGAGCTACACTCACCATTTTGTATAAATTTATAAAAAATGGTCGGGGTGAAAGGATTCGAACCTTCGGCCCCTTGGTCCCAAACCAAGTGCGCTAACCAGACTGCGCTACACCCCGAATAAATAAAAGGAAATATTTTATCACAAAATAATTTTAAAGTCAAGGATTTTCATCTCTTATTCTTAAAAAAACCGGAAAGCGAGGTAAGGAATTTTTGGTCAATCCATTAAATTTATAAGTCACAATACTACCAATTTTTGGAGGATTTTTTCTATCTTCATCTTTTAAACCACTGCCTATTTTAATGATTTGTCCATTAGGCATTTTACAAAGTAAGGCACCTACTTGATTTTCAAATTTACCCTTACCCTTGCGAAATCCTACCAACTCACATTCTGCATCATCATAGGGTTTTAATTTCATAGCATTTTTACTTCTGCCTTTTTCATAAGGACTTAAATTTTTGCGTATGACAATACCTTCACCTTGATTTTTTATAATGCTTTCGTAAAATTGATTTAAATTATTTTGATTTTCAACTGGAATTTGAGGAATAATTTTTATATAGGCACTAGGATATTTTTGCAAATACTCTTCTAAAACAGCCAAACGATTTTTAAGCGTGCAAGTAGAAATTTGAAATTCTTCGCAAGCATTTGGCACATCAAAAATATTATAAGTTACTTCTTTCCATAAGGTCAAATTGCTATCGCCACTACGAATTAAAGCTGAAATTTCATCAAATTTATTTCTTGCTATCCAAAGCTCACCATCAATAGCAAAAGGAGGGAAATTTTTTGTAAAAAAGTCAGGAGTTTTTATTTTATAATTTTGGCGAGTTTTTAGATATTTCCCATCCCAAATTCCACGCACTCCATCAAGTTTTTCGCTCATCAAATAAGCATTAAAATCTTTAGAGTTAAAATCTTGCTTATCGAATTTGCTAAGAAGTAAAATTTCATTAGCAAAAACTAAACAAGCACAACATATTAAAAAAACAAACCTCATCAAAGCAGATTAATCATATATCCAGTTGCATCTTTTTGAATATTATAATTATAAGTTCCATCAAGATATATTACAAGTCGATAATATCCTTTATGAGATCCAAAGTCTATGCGTTTAAAAATAGAATTGCTAAGGCGTATGTTTTTTGTAGGACTAATCAAATTAGACCTAAAATCTATAACGATTTTGCTTGGATTTCCTACTGAAAAATCTGTGATCATTTCATCACTAGTGTTAAGTTTTATTTTGTTTTTATAAACCGCGTAAGAAATAAAATCATAAATCTTTGCAACCTGTAAAGGTATTTCAACATTGGCTGTTGAGTTTGATTCTTGTTTAGAGCTATTTTTTTCAGGTATAGTAACTGAAACATCAAGTACTTTTGAAGGATCAGGGCTTTTAAATCTTGATATAGTATAAGTATCGTGCCAATCAATACTTTTATTAATATCTAAATCGATCTTATCTTCACTTCCGTCTAAATTGATATAATTAAAAGTGATGCTTTTTAAAATTCTTGCACTAGAATTAAATTTAACTTCCTCTTTTTGAAATTCAGGTGGAGCAACCAAAGTTATATTTTGATCTGTCTTGAAAGGATTTTCATCGGCATATAAAAGAGAGGTAAAAATAAAAAATATTGCTAGAATTCTAGTTTTCATTTGGGTATAATCCTTTTAATTCAAAATAATCTTTTTGTGCTTTAGCATTTTGTTCTTTAAGCAAAATAATCTTTTTATTAAGCTCTTCTTTGGTATTTTCTAAGCTTAATAAAGTATCTAAAGAATACTGCCCAAAAAACATATTGCCAAAATAAATCGCTCCAATTACAACAAGAAAAGCCCAAAAAATCATTTTTATAACATGGGTATAAAAACTTTTTTTTCTTGTGCTTTCGTCGTATTCTTTAAGTAAATCGCTCAGAGCTTTTCTCCTAAGTATTCATCGCTTTCAAGTTCAATTTCAAGCAAGCGATTGTATTTTGCAGTTCTTTCGCCTCTTGCTAGGGCTCCTGTTTTGATTTGTCCTGTATTTAAAGCTACAGCAAAATCTGCTATAAAAGCATCTTCACTTTCGCCACTTCTATGACTCATCACGCATTTATAGTTATTTCTTTGCGCTAAACGCACAGTTCTCATAGTTTGGGTAATAGTTCCGATTTGATTTGGTTTGATAAGTACAGCATTTGCCATTTTTTTGATGATGCCTTCTCTTAAAATATCTTCATTGGTTACAAATAAATCATCACCCACAAGTTGAATTTTATTGCCTAATTTTTCAGTCAGCTTGATCCAACCTTCAAAGTCGTTTTCAGCTAAACCATCTTCGATACTGCAAATTGGATATTTTGCACAAAGTTCTACATAGCGTTCGATCAAATCCTCGCTTGAAAAAGCCTTGCCTTCCATGTTGTATTTGCCATCTTTGAAAAATTCTGTACTTGCTACATCAAGAGCGATTTTTACACGATTTTCATAACCTGCTTTTTTGATACAAGTCATTAAAAGATCGATAGGTTCTGTGTTGTTAGCTAAATTTGGAGCAAAACCGCCTTCATCACCTAAAGCCGTAGAATGTCCAGAATTTGCGAGTTCTTTTTTTAATATCGCATAAATTTCACAAACCGAACGCAAAGCTTCTTTAAAGCTGGTAAAACCGAAAGGCATGATCATAAATTCTTGAAAATCTACATTGTTGTTTGCATGAGCACCGCCATTTATGATATTACACATTGGTACAGGCAAAATGCTTGCATTTGCACCACCTAAGTAGCGATACAAAGGCATTCCCAAAGCAGCCGCAGCTGCACGAGCTGTTGCCATAGATACGCCTAAAGTCGCATTTGCACCTAAATTTGAGTAATTATTTGTTCCATCAAGCTCACGCAAAGTATCATCAAGTTGAGTTTGATTAAAAGCATCTAGCCCTAAAATTTCATCTGCAATGGTTTCATTGACATTTGCAACAGCTTTTAAAACGCCTTTTCCACCAAATCTTTCATCATTATCACGCAATTCTAAGGCTTCTTTTGAACCTGTACTTGCACCACTTGGAACTATGGCTGCACCTACACTTCCATCGCTTAGCGTAACTTCAGCTTTTACGGTTGGATTTCCTCTGCTATCAAGAACTTCATAGGCTCTAACATCTTCAATTACTAACATTATTCTTCTCCTTCGTCATCTTCGCTACCGCTGAACATACCTTCTATTCCCATAGAATTTTGAATCGCTTTTGTGATTTCATCTGCAATTTCAGGGTTTTCTTTTAAGAAAGCTTTTGAGTTTTCTCTACCTTGTCCAAGTTTTTTATCTTTATAAGAGAACCACGCACCACTTTTATCTACGATATCAAGTTTTACACCGTAATCAATCAACTCACCTTCACGGCTTAAACCCTCTCCAAACATCACATCAAATTCAGCTTGTCTGAATGGAGGAGCAACTTTATTTTTAACTACTTTTACTTTTACACGATTTCCTATAGGTTCTTCGTTTTGTTTTAAGGTTGCTACTTTTCTAACATCTAAACGCACAGAAGCATAAAATTTTAACGCATTTCCACCTGTTGTGGTTTCAGGAGTACCATAACCCATAGCACCGATTTTCATACGAATTTGGTTGATGAAAATTACTGTGGTATTCATTTTATGAACTATACCTGTAAGTTTTCTTAGAGCTTGAGACATAAGTCTTGCTTGAAGTCCTACATGTTGATCACCCATATCGCCTTCAATTTCTGCTTTTGGGGTAAGTGCTGCAACGCTATCTACTACGATAAGATCTACTGCACCACTTCTTGCTATAGTTTCTACAATTTCTAAGGCTTGCTCTCCAAAATCAGGCTGAGAAACATACAAATCATCTGTATTTACACCTAAATTTTTAGCATATTTTACATCAAGCGCATGTTCTGCATCGATAAAAGCACAAACTCCACCTGCTTTTTGGCATTCTGCGATAATGTGTAAAGTTAGAGTGGTTTTACCTGAACTTTCAGGCCCATAAATTTCTATAATTCTTCCTTTTGGAACACCGCCTATACCTAAAGCAAGATCAAGTCCAACTGAACCTGTGCCTATGCTATCGATTTGCTCAACTTCTTTATCCCCTAGTCTTAAGATAGTGCCTTTTCCAAAGGTTTTATCTAAACTTTTTAGGGCAGCGTCTAGAGATTTTCTTTTATTATCATCCATAACTTTCCTTAAAAATTCTAAATTTTTAGTTAGAATTCTAACAAAATAAAATTAAATAATGATTTATTTTGCTAGAATTAAAGCAAAGATTTAAAGGAAGTATAGATGAAAAAAATTACTATTGCGCATTCTCCTGATGCTGATGATATTTTTATGTATATGGCTATTAAATTTGGGTGGATAGGGAATGATTTTGCTTATGAAAATACAGCTTTAGATATACAAACTTTAAATGAATTTGCTTTGAAAAATGAATTTGATGCTACGGCTATTTCTTTTGGGCTTTATCCTTTAATTGCTTCTGAGTATGCGCTTTTACGCACAGCAGTGAGTTTTGGTGAAGGTTATGGGCCAAAACTCATCAAGAAAAAAGACACGCATTTAAAAAGAAATTTTAAAGTCGCTTTGAGTGGAGCAAATACCACCAATGCTTTGATTTTTCGTATGAAATACCCTGAAGCTAGAATTATTTATAAGAATTTTTTAGACATTGAAAATGCAGTTTTAAATGGTGAAGTAGATGCAGGAGTTTTGATCCATGAAAGCATTTTAGAATTTGATCAAAGTCTTTGCGTGGAAGCAGAACTTTGGGATATATGGCTTGAATTTACTAAAGAAAATTTACCTTTGCCTTTAGGTGGAATGGCTTTGCGTCGCTCTTTGCCTTTAAGCGATGCGATTAAGATCGAAAAGGATTTAACCAATGCTGTAAAAATCGCCGATGCAAATCGTAAAATTTTAGCCCCTATGCTTATGGAAAGAAAACTTATCCGTGTTGATGAAGAAAAACTGGATACTTATCTTAATCTATATGCCAATAAAAACTCCATTAGCATGAATCAAACTCAACTTTTAGCTGTAGATACGCTTTTTAAACTAGGATATGATTATAAATTTTATGATAAAATCATACATGTAAATGATTATCTTATCCCTAGCGAATACGAAGAAGCTAGAAATTCTTAAAAAGGATAAAAATGGATGAAAGTACCTTGGTTGCTCTTGGAGTGCAAACCTTTAAAATCACACTTTTACTTTCCTTGCCTATGCTTTTAGCAGGGCTTATTGCAGGGCTTATAATCAGTATTTTTCAAGCAACTACACAGATTAACGAAATGACACTTTCTTTTGTTCCTAAAATCATCTTGGTTGTAGTTATTTTAATCTTTTTAATGCCTTGGATGACTACAACTATGATTGACTTTACCGAAAACATACTAAATCAAATTCCAACTTTTATCAAATGATCATTGATTTTAAAAAATACTCTTCTGTGTGTATAGGAAATGAATTTGAAGTTTTGGTTTTGGATCAAATTTGTGATTTTGATGGTTTTTTAATAGGCGGTGCAAATAACCTTTTAGTTAGCCCAAAACCTAAAAATATAGGAATTTTAGGAGATAGTTTTGATTTTATACAAATTTTAGATCAAAATAAAGATTTTATACATCTTCGCATAGGCTGCAAAACAAAATCAAGCAAAATGTATCGTTTTGCCAAAGAAAATAATCTTAAGGGTTTTGAGTATTTAAGCAAAATTCCTGGTACACTTGGCGGGCTTTTGAAGATGAATGCAGGACTTAAAGGAGAGTGTATTAGTCAAAATTTAATCAAAATTGCTACTTCTCAAGGCGAAATTTTAAGAGAAAAAATAAATTTTGATTATCGTTTTTGTCCTTTAAATATGCCTTTTTTTTGGGCTGAATTTAAACTAAACTTTGGCTTTGATACCCTTAAAGATGAAGCTTTAAAAAATGCAAGGAGCAACCAACCTGGCGGAGCAAGCTTTGGCTCTATCTTTAAAAATCCAAAAAACGACTTTGCAGGACGTTTAATCGAAGCTGTAGGATTGAAAGGATTTAGCAAGGGAGATGCTATGTTAAGCGATAAACACGCAAATTTTTTAATCAATAAAAAAAATGCAAGTTTTGAAGATGCGTTTTTTCTTATCAAATTAGCCAGAAAAAAAGTCTTTGAAGAATTTGGCATAAACTTAGAAAATGAAGTGCTTATTATCTAACATACAAAACAATAAAAATTCTGTCTAAAAATTTTACTCTCATTAAATCAATTTTTTATATAAAATAAAAATTAAATTGAAATTTTATAATTATATAATAATCAGTATTTAATTATACTTTAAGTTTAAATATTTTATTATTCCACTATTTTATTTTTATATTTTATATTATTATTAAAAAATAAATAATATGAAATTAATTTCAAAATAAATCATTTTAAATAAGGAAGGAGAAAAATATTTGAGT
>NZ_MJXO01000039.1:0-7840 GCF_001762835.1 Campylobacter sp. BCW_6466 | reverse complement strand
TAACCAGCAACAAACTCTTTTTTAAACACAATTCTAAGCATCATCTAAAACAACAATAAAAATAAACATAGGATTTATATATAAAGTAAGTAATGAAGATATTTAACAAGTCCGCAATGAGCTACTTTCCCCCTGCCAGTAAGGCGTAGTATCATCACCCACGATGTGCTTAGCTTCTTGGTTCGGGATGGAGCAAGGCGTTTCCACATCTGTATAATCACGGACATTGTTATTTAAATATTCTTTGAAAGATTGAATTTAAAAAATAAAGCTTAATCTTTCATTTCTTTACTTTTTTCTTTATTCTCTTTCTTCTTTTGTTTTTCTTTCTTCTTTACTTATCTTTTATCTTTGATAAGTTTTTATATAGAATACTTAAAAAACAATGTTAAGAGCAAGTTCTAATACAAACTCTACTTGAAAGATTTTATTAGCTTAAAAACATAATGTTTATATAAATATTTCATATAAAACATTCAAAGCTTTATAAAAACCTTAACAAGGAAGTGATGCTTTATTAAAGATAAGCCAAACGCTCTATTAGTACTGGTCAGCTAAAGGACTTTCATCCATTACACACCCAGCCTATCAAACTAGTAGTCTTCTAGAGAGCTTAGAGAAGATTCATCTTAGAGTTGGCTTCACGCTTAGATGCTTTCAGCGTTTATCCTTTCCAAACTTAGCTACGCTGCGATGCTCTTGGCAGAACAACAGCTACACCAGTGGTTTGTTCAACCCGGTCCTCTCGTACTAGGGTCAAATCTCTTCAATCTTCTTACGCCCACGGCAGATAGGGACCGAACTGTCTCACGACGTTCTGAACCCAGCTCGCGTACCGCTTTAAATGGCGAACAGCCATACCCTTGGGACCTGCTCCAGCCCCAGGATGCGATGAGCCGACATCGAGGTGCCAAACCTCCCCGTCGATGTGAGCTCTTGGGGGAGATCAGCCTGTTATCCCCGGGGTACCTTTTATCCTTTGAGCGATGGCCCTTCCACACAGAACCACCGGATCACTAAGACCGACTTTCGTCTCTGCTTGACTTGTATGTCTTGCAGTTAAGCTGGCTTATACCTTTATACTCTACGAACGATTTCCAACCGTTCTGAGCCAACCTTTGTAAGCCTCCGTTATTATTTGGGAGGCGACCGCCCCAGTCAAACTACCCACCAGACATTGTCCCACTTGAGGATAACTCAAGCTGGTTAGCTACCCAAATAAGAAAGAGTGGTATCTCAACAATGGCTCATATACAACTGGCGTCATATACTCAAAGCCTCCCACCTATCCTGCACATTCTTATCCAAGTAGCAGTGTCAAGCTGTAGTAAAGGTCCACGGGGTCTTTCCGTCTTGCCGCGGGTAGGAGGAATTTTCACCTCCACTACAATTTCACTGGATCCCTCTTTGAGACAGCTCCCATCTCGTTACGCCATTCATGCAGGTCGGTATTTAACCGACAAGGAATTTCGCTACCTTAGGACCGTTATAGTTACGGCCGCCGTTTACTCGGGCTTCGATCAAGAGCTTCGCTAATGCTAACCCCATCAATTAACCTTCGAGCACCGGGCAGGCGTCACACCCTATACATCCTCTTACGAGTTAGCAGAGTGCTGTGTTTTTGGTAAACAGTCGGGAGGGACTCTTTGTTGTAAGTTTCCTTGCTTTCGGAGTAAATCCTAATACAAAGCTAACCACACCTTATACCGAAGATACGGTGCTATTTTGCAGAGTTCCTTAAAGAGAGTTCTTCCACGCGCCTTAGAATACTCATCCCACCCACCTGTGTCGGTTTACGGTACGGGCAACATTAGCTAAACTTAGAAACTTTTCTTGGCTCGACGGCATCAGGGGTTCTTCTATCCATCCGAAGACTTCAAAAAGCCTTTCAGTTCTCGGAGTGTTCTTATACGGATTTGCCTGTATAAGCTCCTACAACCTTAGACTAGCACTTCCATCCGCTAGCCCCCTTAGCCCTAAGCGTCCTTCCATCGCACACTAATGTTGGTATTGGAATATTAACCAATTTGCCATCGTCTACCCCTTTCGGACTCGACTTAGGACCCGACTAACCCTACGATGACGAGCATCGCGTAGGAAACCTTGGGTTTACGGCGTTAATGATTCTCACATTAATTATCGCTACTCATGCCTGCATGCTCACTTCTATTCGCTCCAGCACTCCTTACCGGTATACCTTCGACGCAAATAGAACGCTCTCCTACCACTTGCACACAACTTAAACTACTTAACTTTAGCCTAAGAATATTTTTATTGATTTTACTAAGTTTTATTTCTATCTTTACTCTATAAAAATCAGTAAAAATATAACTTAAAACATATAACTTAGTTTTTTATATTCTCAACTTAAATAATCTAAGTTGTGTGCAAGTCTACAGCTTCGGTACTTACTTTAGCCCCGTTATATTTTCCGCGCAAAATCACTAGACCAGTGAGCTATTACGCTTTCTTTAAAGGATGGCTGCTTCTAAGCCAACCTCCTGGTTGTTTAAGTAACTTCACATCGTTTTCCACTTAAGTAAGATTTAGGGACCTTAGCTGGTAGTCTGGGTTGTTTCCCTCTTGACGACGGATTTTATCACTCGCCGCCTGACTGCTGTGATTACATATAAGGTATTCGGAGTTTGATAGGGTTTGGTACATTGGTGTATGCCCTAGCCCATTCAGTGCTCTACCCCCTTATATTACGACACAACGCTATACCTAAATATATTTCGGAGAGAACCAGCTATCACGAAGTTTGATTGGCCTTTCACCCCTATCCACAAGTCATCCCGGGGCTTTTCAACGCCTATGGGTTCAGTCCTCCACTAGTTCTTACACTAGCTTCAACTTGCTCATGGATAGATCACTTCGTTTCGGGTCTGCAGCATCTGACTAAGCGCCCTATTCAGACTCGCTTTCGCTACGGCTTCGCGTTTGCTTAACCTTGCCAGACACCACAACTCGCAGGCTCATTATGCAAAAGGCAGTCCATCACACTGTATTGCTACATAGTGCTCTGAATGATTGTAAGCAAATGGTTTCAGGTTCTATTTCACTCTGATCACCTCAGTTCTTTTCACCTTTCCCTCACGGTACTTGTGCACTATCGATCTGGTATTAGTATTTAGGGTTGGATCGTGGTCGACCCAGATTCAGACAGGATTCCTCGTGTCCCGCCCTACTCAGGATACTGCTAGCTAAGCTTTGTTTTTCGCATACGGGACTATCACCCTCTATGGCTATACTTTCCAGAATGTTCTGCTAAACTCAGCTCTTGCACATTGCAGTCCTACAACCCCCAGTGCAAGCACTGGGTTTGCCCTCTTGCGCTTTCGCTCGCCGCTACTGACGCAATCTCTATTGATTTCTTTTCCTGAGGGTACTAAGATGTTTCAATTCCCCTCGTTCGCTCCTATATAGGTAATGTATATCTCTATACATTGGGTTGCCCCATTCGGAAATCTACGGATCAAAGCTTCTTGACAGCTCCCCGTAGCTTATCGCAGTCTAGTACGTCCTTCATCGCCTTTACCAGTCAAGGCATCCACCATTCGCTCTTAGTAGCTTACCTTTTGATGTTCTTTTAGCAGATGAGCAAAGCTCATCTTAAAGAACCAAAGCTAAAGGCCTACCCCGCCAACCTAAAAGATATTAGGCTTAAAACGAAATAAACTAAACATTCATTAAAAAATTAATGTAGATAAAGCTTCAATTCTTAATCACTAAAAAAACAATTTGCATAAAAGTTAGATATAACCTAACTTCTACCTTTTTTATTGATTCTAAAACGCATCACTTCCTTGTTAAAGTTTTTATGATAAGACTTCTTTATCTTAAGACGGAAAGCATTCAAACCTTAATATAGAAACTAAATGATTTAGTCTTAACTAAGCTGTGAGTTTGAAACTTGTCTTTAATTTATAAATCTTAAATCTAATATTCTCTTTATTTTAAAGATAAAGATAATTAAAAGATATAAGTTAAACCAAAGAAAAGATAAATAGGTTTTATCCTTTAACAAGTCCTGTAAAATTGTTTTTATTAAAACTTGCTTGTGACTCTTAACAATGATAATTAAAAAGAACATTTAGGTTTAAAACCTAAAGGAAGTATATATATTAATATAATCATTATAAATATAAATACATAATGTATATGCTATTTATATCTATTAAAGTATATTCTTTTATAGTTAAAGATAAAAAAATAAATCTAAGTATAGAGTTTATATTTTATATTTAATCTACTTTATATACTTGCTTTAGATTTTAAAGCTTTTTTATTCAAATCTTTTTTATGGTGGGCCTAACAAGACTTGAACTTGTGACCTCACCCTTATCAGGGGTGCACTCTAACCAGCTGAGCTATAGGCCCTTAATAAATGGTGGAGAATAGCGGGATCGAACCGCTGACCTCCTGCGTGCAAAGCAGGCGCTCTCCCAGCTGAGCTAATTCCCCATAAACAATTAGCTTTATCATCAATCTTTGAAATCTAAACAAGAATCAATTGAGTTTATATATTGAAGTAATAGTGGTGAGACTTATTACTTTGTACTCTAGAAAGGAGGTGATCCAACCGCAGGTTCTCCTACGGTTACCTTGTTACGACTTCACCCCAGTCGCTGATTCCACTGTGGACGGTAACTAGTTTAGTATTCCGGCTTCGAGTGAAATCAACTCCCATGGTGTGACGGGCGGTGAGTACAAGACCCGGGAACGTATTCACCGTAGCATGGCTGATCTACGATTACTAGCGATTCCGGCTTCATGCTCTCGAGTTGCAGAGAACAATCCGAACTGGGACATATTTTATAGATTTGCTCCACCTCGCGGTATTGCGTCTCATTGTATATGCCATTGTAGCACGTGTGTCGCCCTGGGCATAAGGGCCATGATGACTTGACGTCGTCCACACCTTCCTCCTCCTTACGAAGGCAGTCTATTTAGAGTGCTCGGCCGAACCGTTAGCAACTAAATACGTGGGTTGCGCTCGTTGCGGGACTTAACCCAACATCTCACGACACGAGCTGACGACAGCCGTGCAGCACCTGTCTCTAAGTTCTAGCAAGCTAGCACCCTCATATCTCTATAAGGTTCTTAGGATATCAAGCCCAGGTAAGGTTCTTCGCGTATCTTCGAATTAAACCACATGCTCCACCGCTTGTGCGGGTCCCCGTCTATTCCTTTGAGTTTTAATCTTGCGACCGTACTCCCCAGGCGGTACACTTAATGCGTTAGCTGCATTACTGAGATGACTAGCATCCCAACAACTAGTGTACATCGTTTAGGGCGTGGACTACCAGGGTATCTAATCCTGTTTGCTCCCCACGCTTTCGCGCCTTAGCGTCAGTTGAGTTCCAGCAGATCGCCTTCGCAATGGGTATTCTTGGTGATATCTACGGATTTTACCCCTACACCACCAATTCCATCTGCCTCTCCCTCACTCTAGACTATCAGTTTCCCAAGCAGTTTAATGGTTAAGCCATTAGATTTCACAAGAGACTTGATAATCCGCCTACGCGCCCTTTACGCCCAGTGATTCCGAGTAACGCTTGCACCCTCCGTATTACCGCGGCTGCTGGCACGGAGTTAGCCGGTGCTTATTCCTTAGGTACCGTCAGAATTCTTCCCTAAGAAAAGGAGTTTACGCTCCGAAAAGTGTCATCCTCCACGCGGCGTTGCTGCGTCAGGGTTTCCCCCATTGCGCAATATTCCCTACTGCTGCCTCCCGTAGGAGTCTGGACCGTGTCTCAGTTCCAGTGTGACTGATCATCCTCTCAGACCAGTTAAGCGTCATAGCCTTGGTAAGCCATTACCTTACCAACTAGCTGATACTATATAGTCTCATCCTACACCGAAAAACTTTCCCTACTCAACTTGTGTTAAGCAGGAGTATAGAGTATTAGCAGTCGTTTCCAACTGTTGTCCTCTTGTGTAGGGCAGATTAACTATACCTTACTCACCCGTGCGCCACTAATCCACTTCTAGCAAGCTAAAAGCTTCATCGTTCGACTTGCATGTATTAGGCACGCCGCCAGCGTTCACTCTGAGCCAGGATCAAACTCTCCATAATAAACCTTCTTTAGCATCAAGGCAAAGCCTTGACTAAGAAGCAAGCTAAAGGCCTACCCCGCCAACCTAATATAGATAAACTACTTAGATTACATTAAAGAGATAAACCTTATTACTTTTATAGATAGTTTAATCTTTTTCTTCAAAGAAAAAGCTATAAAAGATTAAAAGAAAAGCTTTTAATCTTTTTAAATTAGATTGAATAGATTTTACATAATTACTTATGCCTAAATCTTTCTGGCTCAATCGATCACTTATTTAGATTTCAAAGATTGACTAATAAGATTTGAATAACAATACTAAGTTAAAAGAACAAAACAAAAAATCATTTTTAAATGAAAAGTTTTTAAATTAAAAAACAAGATTTATAAAAAAGCTTTTAGTTTTAAATTAAAAAATTAAGAAAGTTAAAAACTTAAATAATTTAAAAACTTAAAAAATCTAAAATAAAGTTAATTTATAAAATCTACTCAGTTAGTGAAACTTTATAATTTAAAAGATTTTAAGTCCTTTTTTCAAAAAAAGGAAATGAAAGTATAACCAATTAAACTTAAAAGGGGATTAAATAAAGGATTAAATAGTATAAATATTTGGTAGGTTTTTGAAAATATTTGTATAAAAATATATTTTAAAGATTATATAATTTAAAATTGCAAAAAGCAATCAGACTCAATTAAATATAAAATAAGTATAATTTTAAAATATTTTATATCAAAGGAATAAAATGAAAAAAATATTTAGTGTTATTTTAGTTGCCTTGGTTGGCTTATTTTTAAACGCTTGCAATGATTCTAAAAACAAAGAAACAAATGCAAGCGTAGAATTAAAGGTTGGAACCGCCCCAAACTATAAACCTTTTAACTATAAAGAAAATTCAAAACTCACAGGTTTTGATACGGATCTAGTAGAAGAGATCGCCAAAAAAAATGGTATTAAAATTGTTTGGGTTGAGACTAATTTCGATGGGTTAATACCTGCTTTAAAAGCCGGTAAAATCGATATGATTGCCTCGGCTATGAGCGCAACGGATGAAAGAAGACAGAGTGTTGATTTTACTAAACCTTACTATATGAGTAAAAATCTTTATCTTAAACTAAAAAGTAACAATTTACTTCAAACAAAAAATGATTTAGAAGGTAAAAAAATAGGAGTTCAACTAGGAACTTTACAAGAAAATACTGCAAAAGCTATCAAAAATGCACAAGTGCAAAGTAATAAAGATTTAAATATTGCTGTTTTAGCACTAAAAAACAAGAAAATTGATGCTATTATCGCAGATGAAGATACTGCTAAAGGTTTTTTAGCTGAAAATCCAGAATTGGTAAGTTTTTACCAAGAAATGGATGGTGGAGAAGGCTTTAGCTTTGCTTTTGATAAAAACAAACAAAAAGAATTGGTAAAAATTTTTGACAAAGGTATAGATGAGACAAAAACCAATGGATTTTACAATACTTTGATCAAAAAATATGAATTAGAGTAAGCGTGAAAATTCACGCTTATGCAACTTAAATCTTCGTTATATTTTACAAGATAACATTTCATACAATTTTACTCTCATTAAATCAATTTTTTATATAAAATAAAAATTAAATTGAAATTTTATAATTATATAATAATCAGTATTTAATTATACTTTAAGTTTAAATATTTTATTATTCCACTATTTTATTTTTATATTTTATATTATTATTAAAAAATAAATAATATGAAATTAATTTCAAAATAAATCATTTTAAATAAGGAAGGAGAAAAATATTTGAGT